>JAITIZ010000486.1 GCA_031279215.1 Planctomycetaceae bacterium | reverse complement strand
AAATTGGTGTAACAGGTTATCGTTGTTGCGACCAATTTGCGGCAAGTGATGAAAAAAGTTACGAAACTTGCGGGCTAATTGAGAATGTTGAATCCAAGACGTTACTGTTCGACGATATTGATCCGCAAACAAGATGCCCAATAAAAAGAACAGAAAATAATTAGCACAACATTTCGGTAAACAACTTGAAAGTTTCGTTACAGATTGTTCAAATTTAGATACAGGGTTATTCGTATCCTTGTTACAATTCTTTGACATTGCTTGGTCTCCTTAAGGGAACTTCTAAAAACATCAGGAACGCAGTCGTCTCGACTGCACATTGCCTATAAAAAGTGCAGGCGAGACGCCGGCGTTCCTTCTAATATTAGTTTTTAGAAGTTACCTATAGTATGCCCCCTTTTAACACAAATTTCAATAATATAGCTCAGTACATCGGCTTGCTTATGGGAACTTCTAAAAACTCAAAATTTACCGAGCGTTAACGGCGTAGGCTTGCTCCGTCCTGTTGAAATTTTAGGCACAAAGCGCGGGGGTAACCCCCGCCATTAACTTGGTTATTAGAAATTCCCTTATTGCTTTTTTCGGTGTTTCACACGAAAATTCTACTGATATATTACAAAACAACCAATTGATAACAGGATTGAGTATAGGTAACCTGACAACCTGGTAATAAAAACGGGTTTGCCGAAAAGTTGCCAAACACTCAGGCTACTAAAAAATGATGAAATGACTAATTCATGACGGAATTGAGTATAAATCAGATTTTTACATTGAATTTATCAATATTAGTAAATATTTTCTATGTATTTTTTGTTGCAATCCCTTGTCATTTTACCCTTATTATTGTCTAATGTTAGGATATTTTTAACAGACATTGCCGCCAATGGTTCTATTTTGCAATTGCCGATGGCGGTATCAACCCCTCAAAATAATTCCTTCCGTGCCGAATTTTTCTGATTATTCTACATTTTTTGGTCCGCCCGATTTAATTCAACTCGTTCAGTATCGGGCATCAACACAACCAAATGAATCTGCATTTATTTATCTGACAAACGGAATTGATGAAGAAGTTGTGATGAATAATGCTTGCCTTGATCAATCGGCACGGCGTATCGCTGCATGGCTTCAACAACAAAATATGTTTGGTCAACGTGTTTTGTTGCTTTTTCCGCCGGGTCTTGATTTTATTGCAGCTTTTTTTGGTTGTCTTTATGCGGGGGCGGTTGCGGTTCCGGTTTATCCGCCGCGGAAAAACCGTTCTATTCTCCGAATTCAGGCAGTTGCCGAAAGTGCCGGTGCGGCGGTTGCTCTCACTACAGAAGATGTTTTAAAACGTGTTGGCGAACTCATTGACGAAGCTCCCTATCTCAGGGAAATCACCTGGCAGGCAACAACAACTCTTCAGGAAGGACTCGAAGAACATTGGAACACCCCAGAAGTAGACGCCAATACTATCGCCTTTCTCCAATACACCTCCGGCTCAACCGGAACTCCCAAAGGTGTTATTCTAACACACGGCAATCTAATTCATAACTCCCGTATGATTTATCAAGGATTCGAACATTCACGAACCGGTCAAGGTGTTTTCTGGTTGCCAAGTTATCATGACATGGGACTCATCGGCGGAATTATTCAACCCATCTATTGCGGAAGACCCAACGTCATTATGTCTCCGTTGACGTTTCTCCAAAAACCGTTTCGATGGCTGGCAGCAATAACAAAATATCACGGAACAACCAGCGGCGGTCCCAATTTTGCTTACGATCTCTGTGTTCGCCAAATTACCGAAGAACAAATCGATCAACTCGATTTGCGAACTTGGGATGTTGCCTTCAACGGAGCGGAACCGGTTCTCGCGGAAACAATGGAAACATTTGCCCGAAAATTTGAACGTTGCGGATTTCGGTATGAAGTGTTTTATCCTTGTTTTGGTTTAGCGGAAGGAACTCTTCTTGTTTCCGGCGGTTATCAAAAGAAACCGCCGGTCATTCGGTTGTTGGATGCGGAGGCTTTATCTGTTGGTAAGGCGGTTGATGCTGTGTCGGGAACAGGAAAAATTACCCGTCAGGTTTCCAGCGGAAGCAATATTCTCGATGATCAACGTATTGCGATTGTTGATCCCGAATCGTGTGTTGAATGTTCGGAGCGTGTTGTTGGGGAAATCTGGGTTCGCGGCTCCAGTATAGCGAAAGGTTACTGGAATGCCCCCGAAGCAACCGAGCAAACCTTTCATGCCCGAATTGCAGAAACCAACGAAGGTCCCTTTATGCGAACCGGTGATCTTGGTTTTATGATTGATGGCGAACTTTTCGTAACAGGAAGAATTAAAGATTTGATTATTATTCGCGGCGTGAATTTGTATCCGCAGGATATTGAGATGACGGTTCAACGAGTTGATCAACATCTTCGGGTATTGGGAGGTGCTGCGTTTATGGTTCCGGACGATTCGGAAAAACCTCATGAGCATCTTGTTATTGTTCAGGAACTTGAACGCCGCTTCAAAGGCGAAACGGAACCGATTTTTGGTGAAATTCGTCGTGCGGTTGCATTGGAACATGAGATTTCTGTTGGGGCGATTGTTCTTGTCAAGTCGGGGAGTATTCCGAAAACATCCAGCGGCAAGATTCAACGTCATGCCTGCCGAAACGGATTTCTGGACGGTTCACTCAATGAAATTTCGCGCTGGGTTTCACCGGATATTCCGTTCCGTTTCATTGAAGGCGGTGTAACGGAAAACGCATTGAATGAGGCGGTTGGTTTGACGGACGCCGAAGATCATCGCCGGCTTGTTCGCGGAACAGCAGAGTCCTTCGGAACAAAATCATTTAAAACGGAATCTTTCAAAACGGAATCTTTTAAAACAGAACTCTCAACTCAACCCAAACAGTTTTTTATTCAGAGAGATTCGTCTGCTTACACGCAGTTGTCTTTAATTTCTCAGGACGAAATTGCGGCGATTATTTTAGAAGAGGTACGCAAGGTTGCCAAAGAACGGGCGGTTTATCTGACGCTTGAAACGGATATTACGGAACTTGGGCTTGATTCGCTGGAACGTATGGAAATTCTTGCTTCGTTGGAAGACCGGTTCGGCGGTCAATTTCCCGAATCTATTTTACCGGAACTGTTTACGGCGCAACAAGTTCTTGATGCGGTACTGATTTATCTTGGTTCGGGTCTTCGTAAACCGGTTCACGAAGAAAAAAATATTCTGCGTGAAATCCCGAAAGAATATGACCATATCGAAAAATTCCCGGAATATCAACATCTGAAAGCCAATCTTGATATGATTCAACAAACCGGTCTCAATCGGTTTTTCGATGTTCACGAAGGAATTACCAATGATCGCGCAACAATTAACGGTAAAGAATACATCAATTTTTCAAACTATAATTACATCAATACCTCCGGTGATCCTGAAGTAACACGTGCGGCAATTGAGGCATGTGAGCGGTATGGGACAAGTGTTTCCGCAAGCCGGTTGGTTTCCGGGAACAAACCGATTCATCGTGAGTTGGAAGTTGCGGTTTCCGAATTTCTTGGTTGTGAGGATACTTTGGTGCTGGTGAGCGGTCATTCGACCAATGAGGGCGTGATAGGACATTTATTGAACGAAAAAGACATGATTCTTTTCGATTCGCTGGCGCATAACAGTATTGTGGAAGGAGCATTGCTTTCAGGGGCGCGCCGGCGTCCGTTTCCGCACAACGATTGGGAGGCTGCGAATTGGATTCTGAATAAACATCGAAATGAATATCGCCGTGTATTGATTGTAGTAGAAGGCGTGTACAGTATGGACGGCGACTATCCTGATTTGCCGAAACTGATTGAAGTTAAAAAACGGCATCATGCGTTACTGATGGTTGATGAAGCTCATTCGCTTGGTGTTCTTGGCAAGACAGGACGCGGTATTGGTGAACATTTCGGAGTCAACCGTTGTGATGTTGATATTTGGATGTGTACATTAAGTAAGACATTAGCGAGTTGCGGCGGTTATATTAGCGGTTCGAGGGAACTGATCGAATATCTAAAATACACGGCTCCGAATTTTGTATTTAGTGTTGGTCTTTCGCCGCCGAATTGTGCGGCGGCTCTGGCGGCGGTTCGCCTCTTGGATCGGGAACCGCAACGTGTAGAACAGTTGCGGCGTAACGGAAAACTGTTTCTGGAGTTGGCAAAAGCACAGGGGTTAAACACCGGAACAAGCCGTGATTCGGCGGTTATTCCGGTTATTCTTGGTAATTCCCTACTCGCACTGAAAATATCCAAAGCGTTGTTCGGCAAAGGAATTAACGTACAACCAATTTTACATCCGGCAGTCGAAGAAAAAGCCGCACGCCTTCGTTTTTTCATTACCTCAGCGCATACCGAAGAACAAATCCGTTATACAATTAAAGTGTTGACTGAATTACTTGAAGGTTGCCGTTTGTAAGGTGCGGTTGGTAATCTCAGCTCTAAATGTTATTGTCTATTTTGGTCCGCAGATTTACGCAGATTTACGCAGATATTCGATCTTCGCGGATTTTCAAGGATTCTTTTTTGAGAGTACGAAAGGACGAAACAAACAAAGGAAGAATAGACAAAAAATTATTTTCAAAAAAGTTTTTAAACACGAAATTTCACGAAATACACGAAAGTTATCTAAAAAAACCTTTCGTAATCTATCAGTGGAATTTTTGTTTTTTATATTAGCCCCGATAGGGGCGTTAGGATTATAGCCCGCCCCAACGGGGTGGGTTTAAGTAGAGACGCAATGCATTGCGTCTCTACAAACCCAACGCCCTGCGGGGTGGGCTATAATACTAACGCCCTTTCAGGGTTACTATGGTTATTATCTACAATGATTCCACTGATATATTACAAATAATCAAAAAAGGGAAATCCTCTGGTAGGGCGGTTGCAACACAATTTTTTTTGCAACATAAACAAATGGCGTCCTATTGTTTTCGGCAACCGGACGCCATTCACGGAATACGTTTGGAGTAACAGGAAAAACAGGGAGTTTACCAACCGTACACGATACCGGCGTTTCCGGTGTGAAGGACTTGCTGACCATTGGCATAGGCGTCGTAACCGCCGAACAAACGGACACGGTTCTTGTCGTAGTTCAAACCAACACCAATAATCGCCCAATCACGTTTTGCGTCGTTGCCGCGAACAGTGAAGTTTGTTGCCGCGCTGAAATTGGTCAAACCCGGATTGGAAAATTCTGCCGTGAAATTAGTGTAACTTCGGAGAAATTCATGCATCCAGATTGCGTTACCGTAAAGAGATAATTTACCTTTGTTGACGGTTCGGGAATTGGTACTGAAACGGCTGCCCAATAAGGAACGCAAACTATGACCATCGGTTGAGTTGGCAACAAGGTTCAGGCTTTGGGCACCGTGTTCGGCGAAACCGTTTTGCTGACTTCCAACGTATTGTATTCCGAAAAACGGCTGTAAAAATCCGTAACGGTTTTTGAATTCGAGACCGCGTTCAAGATACACGGTTCCAACGATGGCGTCATGTTTATTTTCTGTTTTGCGGTTGACAAAGGAGATTGTCCGTTCGGTGTCGTAACGGTTATTTCCGAGTCCGCCGCTTGCCAGAATGTAACCGATTCTCATTCCTTTACGAAAATAAAGACCGGCTAAAAATTCTTTTGATTTACTATGTTCGAGCAGATCGCTTGAAATTTTTCCTTCGCCGTAGGATGCAAACGCCCCGATACGAATGTTACGTTTGTATGAACGATCAACACCAACAAGTGTTCCGGCAAAACTCTGATTGTAACCGTAAGCGTTATCATCAAATTGTGTTTCACCGCCGGTTCCGTAACCAAGTCCCCAAGTGTTCCAACGGGACAACGATTTCGTTGCGCAAATAGTTTCGCAAGGATTACAATCGTTTTGCTTGCCGAAGGCGTCGCGGCGTAGAACATCGGCAAGTGTGTTATTGACGATGGTGGTATTTTGGATTCCGGCGTTGGCAATTGTTCCATAAATTGCTCCACTCATCTGATCAAGTGAAAACTTAGCGGCTTTGGAAATTCCGGCACGATGTGCGATTCCGCCGTTCAAGCGATCAAGTGTAACCAAAACGTTAAAGAAATCACCGGTTGGATCGGGATCGAGACCGATTTCGTCAATGTAATCCCCGACCGCAACTTGATTAAACGTATCGCCGAATTTTCCGTAATAATATTCACGCTGAACATCCAACCAATACGATTTTGTATCGTGATCGGCAAGAAAATCGAACAGGAGAATATCCGCAGGATCATGAGCGGTCAACACGTTGTTGACAATCATATTGCCGTTGTTATCGGTATCAAGAAATATGTAATGCGTGTTACCGACATAACGAGCGGGAGTTGCGGTTTTTGTTTTATCGTTTGTCGGAGATGTTACTACAACATTACCGCCGTTAATTGTTGCGGTTCCGGCGTGGACGGTTCCGGCGTGGACATCGATAAGATCGTTATGTAATCCTGCAAACGGTTTGCTCGGATAATGAGACGGATCAAGTTCGATGTGCAAGGTTCCTGTTGTGTCATTGACAAACGGACCGACAATCGTCAACGTATCAATTGAATTACCCGGTGCAATGTTACCGCGATTAATGAAACCGTTTTTCGTTGTAACAGTTCCGGCTCCGGTAACATAAGAGCCAACCGCAGCATTGTTGATGAATTGATTCTCAACATTAACGTTACCATTAACTTTGACATGCCCGGAATTAGAACCGTTTCGACCGATGTTTACGGCGGAATCATTGGCAACGTTAATATAACCTGATGAGTTATTGATTACGTCTTGACCGACATTTACTGTTGTAAACCGGTCAATCAGTCCATCGTTTGTGAGATTGACACCGGCATTAATTGTTTTATTATCAACGATTTGCGCTCCGCTTCCTGTGTTGTTCAAATTCGCGGCAGTTTGAAGTGTTACGACATTTTGTATCAAACCGACTTTGTTATTAGCAAAATCAGGGTTGACATTGTCAATATCACCTGTTACATCAATAAGGTTTGCCGTATCAATAAGTCCGGCGTTTTTAAGTTTTTCGCCGACTTTGATTGTTGTATTATTGAGGAGTTTACCGGTAATGTTGTTAGACAAATTCGTATCCGTTTGAACTGTCGCAACGTTTTGAACCAAACCAGTATTGTCAATATCACCGGTTACCTTAACAAGATTTGCTGTATCAACAAGTCCGGCGTTTGTGAGTTTTTCGCCGACTTTGATATTGGTGTTACTGACAAGTTGACCGGTTGCGGTGTTCTTCAAATTCGCATCCGTTTGAACTGTCGCAACGTTTTGAATCACATTGGAATTGTCAATATCACCGGTTACATCAACAAGTAAACCGCCGTCAATCGTTCCTTTGTTGTCAAGTTGACCGGTAACTTCAATCGTTGTGTTATCAATGAATTGACCGGTTGCGGCGTTATTCAAATCCGCTGTTGTTTGAATTTTTGCAACGTTTTGAACCAAACCGGAATTGTCAATATCACCGCCCTTTATATCAACAAGTAAACCGCCGTCAATCGTTCCTTTGTTGTCAAGTTGACCGGTAACTTCAATCGTTGTGTTATCAATGAGTTGACCAGTTGCGGCGTTGTTCAAATCCGCTGTCTCAACTTTAAGTTTTGTAACGTTTTGAATCAAACCGGCATTATCGACATCACCGCCCCATACATCAACAAATGTACTACCATCAATTGTTCCGGCGTTGGTGAGTTTACCGCCGATGTAGTATTCTGTATTATCAATAAATTGTCCGGTTGCAGTATTGGTCAGGTCTTTCAACACTTGGAAATGGGCAAGTTTTTCAACAGTAATATAATTTTCTACATTATTATCACTAACAAAAACACGACCGTAACTATTACCATAGATATCTGACGATGTGTTATCCGCACTACCGAGATTCAGGGTTTTAAAACTAACCGTTCCTGCCAAATCGAGTGATGAAGCAATGTTGTTAGGATCAGCTCCAATCGTTCCGGTGTTGAAATTTAGTGTTGCGGCACTGAGTATCGTCAAACCGCCCCACGTCTCAAGATCAAAACTTCCCGTTCCACCAATATTACCAGTAATGCTGATAGCGAAACTCGAAGTATCTCCGCTAGCAATGGCTTCACCGTTGTCATTAGCAAGTTTACCAAAAGTTAATAGTATTGGTGAAACATTTTTTGTGATACCACCAGCCACTAGTTGACCTTCATTATTACTAATAATGTTACCTTTAACAATGGAACCTTTCATAAGGTTAATTTGGGCAACATAAGCATTCTTGTCAATATAAATAGCATCATTAGCGTTAATGGTTCCTGTATTATCAAGAGATGATGCAAAACCTCCTAAACCATTACTTGAGAACCACACACCACGACCATGTTGACCAGTTGCTTCAATTGTACCTCTATTAATAAGCGGTAATGGTGTACCACCATTTATTACGAGAATACCAACACCTTCTTCTCCGTTTGCTTCGATAACGGCATCATTCGTAATCTTGTTGTTCGTACCTTCAATACGAATACCGGTTCCAGCAAAACCGCTTGCGGTCAAATTGGCATTTTGTACGAGATTATGATAATTCGATACAATATGTAATCCAATGCCTTGTGTAGCGGCACTATTAAATCCAGTATTATTTTCGGCAATTGTACTATCGCCATTCTGATAATACGATTTACCAAAAAAATCTTTAAGGTTAATGTCATGCCCAATATCTTTCAAAATAGCGAGTTCTACTTCTGAAAAGAAAGGGCG
>JAITIZ010000484.1 GCA_031279215.1 Planctomycetaceae bacterium | reverse complement strand
GGAACTTCTAAAAACCTAATGTAAAAAATTTATTGTTGGAAGGAACGCGGTCGTCTCGACCGCATTTTTAGGCGTTTTTTGTAAAAAAACAGGGCAGGCGAGACGCCTGCGTTCCTCCTAATATATTAGTTTTTAGAAGTTACCTACGGTAAATCACTATTACCGAATGTGCTGCGAAGTTCTTGGCGTTCATATTCCAAAAGACCGTCAATCAACGGCATAAGATTACCCGCAAGAATCGTGTCGAGCTTGTATAACGTCAAACCAATCCGGTGATCGGTAACACGGTTTTCAGGAAAATTATAAGTTCGAATCCGTTCACTACGATCACCACTGCCGATTTTACTTTGCCGTTCTTCGGCACGTTTTTTTTGTTCCTCATCCCGTTTGGCTTCGTAAAGCCGTGATTTGAGAATCCGTAACGCTTTGGCAAAATTTTTATGTTGACTCCGTTCATCTTGACAAGCTACCACAATTCCTGTTGCAAAATGAGTGAGCCGAACCGCCGAAGATGTTTTATTAACATGTTGACCGCCTGGACCGCTGGAACAATATAAATCTTTACGATAATCTTCCGGTTTAAGATCAATTTCAACATCTTCCGGTTCCGCCATGACCGCAACAGTTGCCGCAGAGGTATGAATTCGCCCTTTCGCTTCGGTTTCAGGGACACGCTGAACCCGATGTCCGCCACTCTCAAATTGCAAATGCCGGAAACAACCCTCGCCATCCACTCCAAGAACCATCTCCTTAAAACCGCCCAACTCCGTTGGATTGTACGATAATATTTCAACCTTCCAGCCCTTATCTTCACAATAATGTTTGTACATCTCGTACAAATCACGAGCAAAAAGCGCCGCTTCATCACCGCCCGTTCCGGCTCGAATTTCAAGAACAAGATTCGCCCGATTCGCATCTGCTCCGCCAATGGTCATATCAAGGAGTTCATTCCAAAGAATTTCGCGTTCTGTTTTGAGTTCAGGAATTTCCAGCTCCGCCAATTCCCGCATCTCCGCATCCGACGAATGAAGCATCTCATTCGCCTCTTCTATCTGGGCATTGAGATGCTTAAACCGCCGGTACTTCGTTGCCATTTTGGCAATCGTTCCATGTTCCCGCGCCGCCATCTGAAGTTTATGAGAATCCGCCAGAACCTCCGGCAAACTCATCTGACGCTCCAACTCCTCAAAACGCAATAACGTCTCGTCAAGTAATTTACGCATGGTTTAATTCGTAGTTAATAGTGAATAGTGAATAGTTGATAGTTGATAGTTGATAGTGAATAGTGTTACAAATGAAATTTTGACCGTAATGATTATAAAACCGCTTGCAAATACGATTAACTCATAACGATTCACTAAATTTCATTTATTTGTAATATATACTCATTGTACTTTAAAATTCTGTTTTATAAGAGTAGAATTTTTGTATTCTTTATTTAAAAATCCTGTAAATTTTGTTGATCCCGTCCCAATCCGTTGATCTTGTCCAAAAACGAAAACCGAATTGTCAAGTGTGATGAGTATATTACCCAATTTTTTATATTTCATTATTTCATTTGTTTCATACCCTATCAAAAAATAATTTACAAAAATCTGCGTAATCTGCGGACAAAAAATCGGCGAACATCTGCGGACTCAGTTGATAAAAATAGACCGTTACCGCATAAACAACAACACCGTCTTATAATATCCATCTCGCAAGATCGGCATTAATAATTATGGGACGCTAATACCATTGATAAACGTAATCTTTGAAACGTTGGATTGATTGAAAAGAATCGTTGTTCTCCAGATCGGTTGTTTTAAGAAAGTCTCTGCGGGCGTCCAATTGCCGGAACAGAATTTCGTCGGCAATCTGATATTTAGTCCATAAATACTTGCCGTCCGGTTTCTGACGTTCCTTTTTTTGCTGATCCAATTCCGTAAGTTTTTGCAACAACAAAGATCGAATTCCGTTGCGGATAATTTCGTCCTGACAATTAACCGCCAACGGTAAAAAAGTCAGATATCCTTCATTCGCACAAGGATGGACACTGATCTGAACCGCCGGAGCATAATCGTTTTTCAAAATTCTTGCAACATTATATTGGTGAACAAGCCAGTCAACCGGTAATACAAAATCAAGAAACACCATCACAAGAACCGTCCAAGTAAATCGGGATAACAACCAAAAGAAACTTTGTTGTTTCGCAATTTTGCGAACAACCATGATGAAACCAATCAACACCGCCGTCATTCCCAACAAACCGACAACACGCATTCGGGTCATTCCGTTGAAATTGATGTACAGAAAAAGCCGGTGATAAACCGCAATTGCCAACACAAAATTCAAAATAGACCAAATCCATGCAAGCCGTTGTAGTGTTACGATTCTTTGTTCCCGATACATTTCCGGCGTAAAAATCAGCGATAAAATAACCGTACTCAATGCCAAAGCAACCATAAGCCACGCCGCACCGCGATGAGAATAATCAGAGTAACAAAATCCCGCCGGAAAATCATGGAACCAAAGCGTCTTAAATTCAAACACAAGATAAACAAGAAACAAAATAATCACCGCAATAATAGTGTTGCGATAACCAACGTAATACGGAGAACGAACTAAAACAGTTTCTGTTTGAATTGCGGTTTCTGTTTGTGTTTGATTTACGGTTTTAGTTTGATTTGTTGTTGGAAAAAATTCAAGTTTTAAAATATTGATTGTCTGCTCAAGTTGATTAAAAATGTGTTGAGCGGGTCGAATCATGCCGGTCAAAATGAAAGCGGCACAAATCCAACAAAAAATTTGTGCCCATGCCGGCAGAAAATCGGAGGTATTCAGGACGAAATCCGTTAGTTTGTCGAACATTTGTCGGGTAAGAGTTACCAGCGACGGATTGGCTAATACAAAAATCGTTCCGAAAATAAAAACAGTCGATATCGGCAATCCAACCGCCAACATTGTTCCCGATGGAAGCCGGTAACTCCGTTTAATGAAAAATTGCCAATATTGGGCTAACCCAGAAAAACCGCCCAAAATAGTTTGGTAAAAATAACCTGTTACTGAAAAAAGAGACAAACGGTAACCGGATTGCAATATTCCAAAGAAAAACAACAAAACAAATCCGGCAACAATGGTACTGAAAAAACCGCACCAAATTAATTTTGCGGTTGTTATGAAAAGCAAAACGGCAATCAATGGGACTTTACCGGAAACAGACGGTTTGGCAACTCCCCTCCATAACAAAATTCCCCATCCCAAAAGAAATACGGCAATTCCTGAAAAACCGGCTCCGTGATAAAGTGTTACGTCAACTAAAACAATTCCGGCTAATACGGCGATTATTTCATTCCAGGTTACCGGAGGAGTTTGTTGTTGTGGTGGGGAATTTTCTGATGGTTTACTTTTTTGTTCTGTTGCTATTCCTGATTGATGTTCATTGATTTGACGAACAACATTACCTATTTCGGATTGGGGTTCTGGTTTTGAACCATCCGCCGAAATAGACGGCGAATACATTTGTTTAGTAACTTCAGACCGGCGTTCCGATTCTGAACTGCCTGTCGGATTGGAGGAGGAGTTGGTATCCATTGTTCAGTGTTCCGGCTTAACCGTTCAGGATTCATCAACATTTTGCGATTCTGCTTTTTTCTTAGCTCCGTAAGACTTACCGGAAAATTTATTCTTGAACTTTTCGATACGTCCTGCCGTATCGACAAATTTTAACTTACCGGTATAGAACGGATGACAGACATTACAAATATCGACTTTAAGTTCTGGTTTGGTGGAGCGGGTTACGAATTGATTACCGCAACCACAAGTTACTTTCGTTTCAACATATTTCGGATGAATATCTTTTTTCATAAAATCCTCAAACTTTTTTAATAATGGACACAAGGCAACAAACTTTGATTTCATGTAATATATCAGTGGAATTTTTGTTTTTCGCTCTTAACCCCGCTAGGGGTGTGAGAGTAGTTGAGAGTTGATAGTGGAGAGTGTCACACGCGGGAATACTTGTAAATCGCTTGCGACACTATCCACTATCAACTCTCAACTATTCGGGGCTTTGTTCTGTTGGGCATTTTGACCGTAGGTTGCGCTTCGCTACACCTACAGTTATGCACATCTCGTCCCTGCGGGACTAAGAAAACATAATAAATTAAGGAAATGCCGCGAAAATAGAACTCAAAAAATTATTCCACTGATATATTACCTATTTTCTACTGAAAAATCCGGTAGATTTTTTAATCGAAACTAAAAACAAAACTGAATTTTCAAGTGTAATGAGTATCGTTTGCAAGCGGATTATTATTTCAATCAGGGCGTAGGAAAATATTATTTCACCTTACGGGAACGATAAACGGATGGGGTTTATCAGGCGGGTCCGCGACTCAGCACAACAATCACAACATCAGC
>JAITIZ010000461.1 GCA_031279215.1 Planctomycetaceae bacterium | reverse complement strand
TTTTTTCTTTATTTTTTTACTCGTTTTTTATGAGCAAATATCATCGAAAATTCGACAAAAAGCCGTATTTTAGGGCGTTTTCACAGCAAATTTTGTAAAATTAGCGAAATTTCTTTTACAGTTTGAGTGAATAATAATACGATCAAACACTTTCCTCTGTCTCCTCAGCAATTTCCACTTCTAAAAAAGGGGAATTAGTTGGGATTTCTTCTTCTGTAATCTGTTCAACTTGTTGTTCTCCGGCGTGAAGGTGTCCGGTACGGGCATGTTCTACCAACGTCTCAACCAAACGCGGATCAACATGAAGAAAAAGAAATCGAATCACGCTTTCACTCAATTGAAATTGGCGTGTCAATTCCTTAACTTTAAGCGGATCAATCCTAAGATAGGCGAGCCAATAAGTTCCGCGACGATGTCCTTTAATGGGATAAGCTAATTTTCGTTCATCCCAAAGACGACTGAGAAGAACTTCTCCGCCGAATTGTTCTATAATACGGGTTACCTGACCGGAAACATTGTCCGGTTCTTTAGCGTAAAGGTCAGAGTCGAAAATAAACAACCCTTCGTAAACATTCTGTGCCATAATTTGGGGTTCTGGTTCGAGTTAAAATCGAGTTTATTTTTAGTTATATTTATTCATTGCTTCGGTGATACCGAAACGTATCCAACATTCAACAGCATCCGCAGCCTGTTTAAGTGTTAAATCCAAATCGATCCGTTCTTTTTCGGTGAAATTCATTAACACATAATCGGCGGCATCCATTTGACCGGGCGGCTGACCGATTCCGATTCGTAAACGCGGAATCTTTTCCGTTCCCAAAACCCGCAACACATCGGCTAACCCTTTTTGGCCTCCGCTGCTGCCTTCGGCACGAAACCGCAATTTTGTGAACGGCAAATTCAAATCATCACAAACAATCAAAATTTCTTCATTCGGAATTTTGTAAAATTTTACCGCTTCTCCGACACTTAAACCGCTTCGGTTCATATAAGTTGTTGGAGCGAGCAGCAAAACGGAATTACCAAAATGATCCTGAATATCAAGCGAATCGGCATGAAATTTTATTTTCGGACGATAAATTCCTGTGTTGTTAAACCGTGTTGCCAATTCAGCAAGGACTAAATAACCGATATTGTGCCGATTCAATCGGTATTTGGCACCGGGATTGCCGAGTCCGACGATTAACTTCATTCTTTTTCCGATTCTTCATCAGTCTTTTTGCGTCCGATAACTTCCGGTTCCTCTTCACCCAATACTGTTTCTTCTTCGGAAACTTCAATGGGCAACGAACAACTCACAACAATTGTTGTTTCATCAATCAGGGCTTTGGCTCCGGCGGGTAATTCTAAATCGCTAACGTGTAATATTTGATTAAATTCGAGGTGATTGATATTAACATCAATTTTTTCCGGTACGGAAACAGCTTCACATTCTAATTCGATTGAGTGCAAGACATGTTTAACGACACCGCCTTCTTTTGTTCCGGGCGATTCACCGCGTAGTTCAAGCGGAACAGTAACATGAATTTTTTCGTGTTCGCTAACTCGCGCAAAATCAACATGAAGAATTTGATTTCCCCATGTATTCCATTGAACATCTTTAATAAACGCTTTTTCTTTAATCTCGCCTTGTAATTCGACGAATCTGTTACCATGACGAACAACAGTATCCAGTTCTTCTGCTGAAAGTGTCAGACTTTGAACTGCTTGTTTGTGACCATAAAGAACTGCCGGTACATTGCCGGTCTCGCGCAACCGACGATTCCGTCGTTTTCCATACGAATCACGAAGTTTCACTGTTATTGTGTGAGTTTTAGCCATTTTCTGCTCCGAACCGTTTATGTATTGTATTTATTTATCCTTATTTTGACAAATTCAGGATATTAAAAGTTTTTAAAACTTGTTAAAAATTTACCAAAGAGACAACATTGTGACTGATTTTTTCCTCTTTTCAAGCCCCCCTTCAAAAATTTTTCTAGTGTTCCCTGATTCCGCATTGGCTGCCGGAACACTTTGTTTGAATAGTCCGCTGATTTTCGCAGATTTTTTGCGGAAGGGAATAGTTTGAAAAACTCATTTTTTAACCACAGAGATCACAGAGAAATAATTTGTTGTGTATTACCGCAATTCACTTGCGGCATGATCCTTGATTTTTATAATATTTCTCGGTATTTTCCGTATTCGAAAAAATTCTCTGTAGTCCTCGGTGGTTTCTGTAGTTAAAATTTAAAAAAAGGTAATATATCAGTGGAATTTTTATTTGAGTTTAAAAAAGTATTCGCTCTGAAAGGGCAACCGGCATTAGCGTAGGGCAACGCCCTACGGAACAAATATAACACACCCAAGCCCTGTAAGGGCGACAGCAATAAGATGCAATAAGATTATGAATGATCTTTAGGCTTGTGCCCTTTCAGGGCTTAATTCCAAAGGGCAAACCATACGTAGGGCGTTGCCCTACGCTATTGCTGATTGCCCCTATGGGGCGAATTGGTACACAATTTTTTGACTCGAAAACCAAAATTCCACTGATAAATTACAAAAAAAGGATGTTTTTAGAAGTTCTCACAAATTATTTTTTTGAGAAATAAACATAACGAAATAATGAAATAAATGAAAACAGGATACCGTAATAATAAGGTTCAAGAATATTTCAACATTATACTGTAT
>JAITIZ010000432.1 GCA_031279215.1 Planctomycetaceae bacterium | reverse complement strand
GTCTTTTTCCGCATCATCAAAAGTAGGATACGGTGCTTGTGCAAACAACCGCGCCGTATTGATCGTTATAACAATACCGATCAAGAACAAAAATATTTTTTGTATCGTTTTCATTTTTTTTCTGTCTCCTGTTTTATCTAAAACCTTTGAAATTGCTCTGGCGACAACTTCTGTATCGGTCATCGGATAATTTTTTATCCGATAATTTTGTTGTTGCCATGATTTGTTACATTTTAATGTTTAACGGACGAATAAGGAATTTTCCCATGTGTGGAGTCTGACCTAAAATCATCTTATCAATGCACAAGTTCACATTCAAATTCTGTCAATGTTTCACAATCCAACGCCAGTTCCGCAAGCGAATCTAACGCAATAGGATCGGTGTAGGAGTTTAGAGACTTGACGATAGAGTTTGGTACTTTTTTGAATCGTTTATTGAGTATTTTAAGAATAACCAAAATTCGACCTTTAATTTCGCCTCTTTTTTCACCTCGTTTTTCACCTCGTATTTCACCTCGTATTTCGCCTCTTTTTTCGCCTTCTTTTTCGCCTTGCACAAATAGTTCTTCCATTGTGGAGGTAAT
The DNA here is from genome assembly GCA_031279215.1 of Planctomycetaceae bacterium. Taxonomy (GTDB): domain Bacteria; phylum Planctomycetota; class Planctomycetia; order Pirellulales; family Thermoguttaceae; genus WRKP01. Next base: position 4,678 of record JAITIZ010000432.1, on the reverse strand, counting down.
CATTTTTTCTGTCTCCTGTTTATCTAAAACTTTTGAAATTGCTCTGGCGACAACTTCTGTACTGGTTTTCGTTACTGCCAGAAAGTAACGTGTTATTGAATTGAGCCAACCGTAAGTTCGCGGATCAGTTTTGACTTCTTCAAAATATCCGACAATCCGGTCAAAACTTTCCGGTAATTTTCCTAATGATGCCGACTGTAACATGTCCAAAAGAGCAACCAATGCAGGATGTCCTTCTAATTTTTCATGCGGAATCCGCGACAAGTCAATCAATACTACCGGAAACGATAAATAATGACGATTTGCGCCCGGAGGTAATGATACCAAATCACCCATCTGTAACAATTGGTTCCATGGAATTTTTCCATGATAAAGAACGAGGACAAACGCATACGGATATTTACCGTTGCGCGTTACATTTTTGAGGGTTGTTTCGCACTCTTCATAAAATTCCAATAATTTACGTAAACAACGAATACAAAACCGTTTGACTTTTTTTGATTGATGTTCAAAAAAGAAAAACACTTTAGAGTAACCGCCGGCTTTGAATTTTGCTGAAAACCGCAAGTCACCGATTACTTCTTGTAAGTGATCATCTATTGTTGTTGGCGATTCACACCGAAGTGAACCAAAATCAATCAGACGAATAATTCCCTGATCACCGTAATGTTCCAACAAACTCGTGAACAACTCAATGTCCATGAGAAAATATCTGACAATAAGGTCGTGAGGATGTGCCAGTTCGATTCGCACAGTCACTTTAGGAAACACCCGCATAAAAATCTCCCATTCTAAAAATCTTGTGAGATTATTCTAAAATCACAAAACTTCAATTCACAACGCAAAAAAAAGATTGTAAATATAAACAGTTATCTAATTCCAGTAATTTATGTAATAGTTTAACCTATTTCGAGGAAATATTCCATTGACTGGTTTATTGTTCCGTAAAACAGGGATATTCTGCCTTAATTTTATTGTACAATATTTATTTTGTTTCCGTTGTTCCAGTGATTTTATTATCAACAAAAAGGGATGAACCGGAAACATTTTGCGGTGTTTCCGGTTCTTTTTATTTGCCGGTTACAAAAACGCGGCTCAACTATGATTTGACCGGAATCCGCATCTTGTAGAACGAACGCCAGACAAAGTACAAACCAACCGCAAGGAATACAACCGAAATCACTCCGGTCATTCCAGCATACGGACCCGCGTAAACAATATTTCCGGCTGCAGTCTTTGCAATTTCTGCTGCTCCTTCTGTTGCCTTTTCCGAATACTTCATCGCAATCGCAATTTCTGTTGCAAGAAGTCCGAACAGCGTTGAAAACTTAATGATCGGATTCAATGCGACCGACGAAGTATCTTTGAAAGGATCACCGACCGTGTCACCGATAACAGCAGCAGCGTGAAGTTCAGAACCTTTTTCCCTTAAATCAACTTCGACAACTTTTTTGGCGTTGTCCCACGAACCACCAGCGTTTGCCATGTAAATCGCTTGGAACAATCCAAAAATTGCTATCGAAATAAGATAGGCAACGAAAAAGTTCGGATCAATGAACGCAAACGCCAACGTTAATGAAATTAACGCAAGGAAAATATTCCACATTCCTTTTTGAGCGTATCGCGTACAAATTGCCACAACCGTTTTTGCATCGTTAATATCTGCTTCGGTTTTGTTCATATCGAAGTTCTTTTTAATAAACTCGACCGCTTCATAAGCACCGGTTGTTACCGCTTGCGAGGCTGCACCGCTGAACCAAAAGATTACAGCTCCTCCGCAAATCAAACCGAGAACCACCGGAGCCTGAGTCAAAGCAAGACTCAACACTCCGAGTTTACTGAGCATCAGGATGATTGCAAAAATCATCGTTGTTGCTCCGGCAACTGCGGTTCCAATTAGCACCGGTTTGGCGGTCGCTTTGAACGTGTTACCGGCTCCATCGTTGGCTTCAAGACACCATTTACTGTGTTCAAAATCCACATCAAAACCATAATCATTTTTCAATTCCTCTTTGATACCAGGAACCGATTCGATTTGTGACAGTTCAAAAATTGATTGGGCATTGTCTGTAACAGGTCCGTAACTATCAACAGCAATGGTTACCGGTCCCATACCAAGAAAACCAAACGCAACCAAGCCAAACGCAAAGATTGCGGCGTATTCTCCGAGAATTTGCGGATCAGTTAATCCGCAAAGCGAAATTGCATAAGCCACCGCCATCAACGCGGCAATCAAACCGCCCGTCCAAAACGCACTAAAATTACCGGCGATAATTCCAGATAAAATATTCAGCGACGGTCCGCCTTCACGGGATGCTGTAACAATTTCCTGAACATGTTTCGATTTGGAACTCGTAAAGATTTTCGTAAACTCTGGAATCAACACGGCGGCAAGTGTTCCGCAAGTGATAATTCCTGCCAGTTTGTACCATGCTCCGTTCGGTAAATCAGCAAGCATTAAACCGCTCAACAGGAATGATGTTACAATACAAAGAGCCGCGGCAATCCAGATGAGAGAGGTCAGTGGTTCTTCAAAATCGAACTTTGCTTTGTCGGCATATTTCTTTTCGGAAATCGACTGATTAATAAAATAAGCGCAACCGGAAAGGCAGCCCATCAAAACACGCATCGTGAAAATCCATGTGATCAATTGCGCTTGTAACGCAATATCTGGAATGGCAAGAACGATAAATGAGATGAGAGCAACTCCAGTAACACCATAAGTTTCAAAACCGTCTGCAGTCGGACCAACACTGTCTCCAGCGTTATCACCGGTACAGTCGGCAATCACGCCGGGGTTACGCGGATCGTCTTCGCCGACTTTGAAAACAATTTTCATCAAGTCGGAGCCAATGTCGGCAATCTTGGTGAAAATACCGCCGGCAATACGTAACGCACTGGCTCCGAGTGATTCACCGATAGCAAAACCAAGAAAACAAAGACCAACCGTTTCGCGCGGAACAAACAACAAAATCAAAAGCATGATAATGAGTTCAAGCGAAATGAGGAATAAACCAACGCTCATACCGGAACGTAACGGAATATTGACCACATCCCATGCTTTACCGCGTAATGAGGCAAAAGCAGTTCGGGCATTCGCCCAAGTATTCAACCGAATACCATACCAAGCAACCGAATAGGAACCAAGCATACCGATAATGGCAAAGAAAAGAACTTGCAACAATATCGAAAGCGGCGAATGGTGTGAACCTGCTTCATGCGGCTGAATAGCAACAAAAATTGCATAAGCAACCGCAATGAAACCGAAAAGACAAACAAGAAACACGCCTTGTTTGTACAAATAGGTACTGCACGTTTTGAAAATGATGTCGGCAACATCAGACATTTTCTTGTGAACCGGCAACTTGGCAACCTGAATAAACAGGTACAAACTAATTCCAAGCGTAATCAGTGTGAACACCAAACCAATCGCAAGAACAGTAAATCCGTCCATTCCGCCAAGGTACTTAAACGTACCCTCGCCCATTTCAGGAATTTTGAGATCAGCCTCGCTTCCGAAAACCGATAATCCGGTCAACAGGAAAGCAAACAAGGGAAGTAACAATCGACTCAAGTTTTTCATAAGTGTAACAAAATGTTAAAAGTGGATAGTGAATGTAATGGATTGTTGAAGCGGAGAACATTCTCCATCATCAACGCCCCACCTAAATTTACCAAAACATCGGCATTGTTCGATTACTTCAGAAATTTCATTGGTAATCTGAAATTGCCTACGCTCGGTTGTACGATGTGGTCAACAGTCTGATTATCTTATCGGATCTGTCTGTACTGTCAATATTACCAGTAATATCATGATCGGTTGCCGCTTCCTGGGCGGAAAACCTGTTATTTTTATGGTGTTCAATTATTTTGTCTTGAATTATTTTACCTTTTCACAAACAACAATATATTCGTATAACATCGTATTCGTTGTTTTTGTTCGATCAATTTTCTAGTAAGAATACGCCGTGCCTTGTGCCGTTTAGCACTTTAATATTGTTACATTGCTTGTTTCGTCAACTGTCCATGAGATTTTTTCATCCCATGATAATTCTTTTGCTTGGGGACGGCGATCAAAAATAACAAGATAGGTAGGAGCTGAAACATCAATCTTGTCCCGATATTCTTGGATTTGTTCAAGACCTTCTTTTAGAACAGTGCTGGGCGAATCGTAATAATAAATAATTTTCACCTCAATAATATAAATCTTGCCCGCATATTCTACCGCTAAATCCATGCGGCCTCGACCGGCAGCATATTCACGATCAATTTGTCCGCCGCCATTGAGAACTCGTTGAAGAAAAGCCATCAGTAAAAGATGCGGAAACGCTTCCGTATAATCGGCTTTTTGTTCCCATATCTCGGAATGACGACGCCAAAACTTTTGAAATTCACGCAACAAATTATCCATGTCAAGTTCACCATTAGATTTTTGCCATTGCCAAGTAACAGGAGGTGGAAGAGAATCATGGTAGGCTGAATTAAGGTAACGTGTAAAAATCTCTTCGTAAACAGGATTCGCAATAGTAAATCCCAAGTTTGTATTCCATGTTATTAATCCTAAATCCATTGTCAATTCTACATCGGGATCCGTCCGACCAAGAGGATGATTGCTGCCGGTGATAATTGTTTGAATAACAGATTTCACTCTCTGCTCACGAAGCCGCGCCCCCAACGA
>JAITIZ010000410.1 GCA_031279215.1 Planctomycetaceae bacterium | reverse complement strand
CAAAAATTAAATCGCTTGTCGAAAACGCATTGACCAATAAAATTAACGACCGTGAAATGTTTATGAAAGGCATTGATTATTCGTATTATTATGAAGAATCTTAATAAACTGCTCTCACCTGAATTTTTGTTTCAAGCGAGAGCAGTTGAAAATGATAAAACCAAAAAAATATTTCACGGATATTGCCCATTGACCACTAATCATAATATATCCATAGTTCGATGTAAAATAAACTTTCAGGATATTTTCCAATTCTATAACAATTCCATCCTACATTATTTTCACAACATTATTTTCACAACATTGTTTTCGCAACATTATTTGGTGATATTGTTGCATTATTTTTGATATTTACAGGTTTGATATTTACAGGATTTAAGTATTATGACAATTACCGGTTGGATTACGATGACGATTGTTATTGGTTCGATGACTTCGCTTTTAGTTTGGTGTTCGTGGAAGGTGCTGACAACTCCCAATTCGGCAGAGTCTGTTCATACGCCGCTCGAACTCGATACTCCAGATATGCACGAACCTTCTTAAAATAATAAAATAATTGTACTAAAAATATCTGTACGCATATCATTGGTTAATATTCCCGAATCAATGGTTCCTATTTATGATTTGTGCAAAAATCATAACCTTGAAATCGGCAGATAAAATGTATAAAATTTGAAATTAAGAAAACTTGGAATTGTTGGTGATAAGTAGGGTTATGTTATTTTTCGGTTAATTGTTTTTCTATGTTATTGTTTATTCGGTTTTATCAGAAAAAATTAGTTTTGTGTGCGGGGTTGCTGTTTTTGTTGATTGTTTTGGCGGGTTGCCGTCCTTCTGATTCGTTAGTTCACGATCAAGACACTCAACAATCCATTATTGATGCAGCAGCAGAAGCCAATGTTCGATTCGAAATTACCAACCTCTATACAGAAAATAATATCTCCACAAATTGGGAAGAAGAAAAAAGAGCCAAAGCCAAACAAACCCTTAATAAAGCACTCCTCGAAATCGGGAAATTATCCAGTATTTCTATTCGGGATCGGCACTACAAAACTCTTGTACAACAGTTAATCTACGAATACCGTTTTATGGAAGCCGCTGATGTTGCAGTGAAAATTCAGGATAAAACGATTAAAGATACATTGTTGGAAGATTTGGTTCGTTTCCAAGTTCAAGATATTTGGCAAATATATCAAAAAACGGAAAGTTTTTACAATAACGGAGAACTTCCCAAAGAAATACTTGAAGCTATAAAGTTGGTCATTAAAACGGCGGGAGAAATTGACGACCCATTACTTCAGGCAGAGTCTTTTGAAAACATCGCTCGCTTCCGAATGAAAATGAAAGACCGGAACGGAACAATAAAAATGATGCTTCACGCCGCCGAATCTTGTCAAAATCTAAAAGAAAATGGAATCCGAAAAGCATTGGGACTTTGTTCTTTTGCGAACTGGTTTTTGAGAGAAGAAAACAAAGAAAAAACATTGGAATTTTGCAAAGAAGCCGAAAATATTTTGGTTTATACTAAACAATCTTTTGATTCGATACGAACTTATTTGGACATTTCCGCAATCTATCTTCTGCTTGGTTTGGAAGAACCTGCCCGACAACTCTGTGAAAAAGTAGAAAAATCCGTTTCCAATATCTCCGAACCGCGTGAAAAAGCCGGTATTTTACTCAAATTAACAGAATCATTACTCGTGATTCGCTTGAAAGACCCACAAATACCATTAGCCGACCAACTTTTAAGTATCAAAAAATTTGTTCTTGAAGCTGCCGATATTCTTGCTTCGCTGCCTGATAACGAAACGAAAATAGAGACCAACACGTCTCAATTATCCCAATCGTTTGTTTTACCGTCAAAAAAAGGAGTTCTCCCCGACAATGATTCAGAAACGAAATTTCGACCGCTTTCACGTTTGGAATTGGTTCATCTTAAAAACGGATTGCTTCGGAAAATTGCTTCGATGCAAGCGTGGGGAGGAACTCTTGAAGATGTTTGGGAGACTATTGAGGATATTGATCCGGGGAACGAACGTGATGACGCATTGATTGCGGTCATTGATATGATGATGATAACACGTTCTCCAGAAGATATTGAGGCTTGGGCAGAAGAAATTATCGATCCAATTAAAAAAAATAACGTCTTAAAAAAATTAAATCAACAAGAATAATCATTACCCTCACACAAAATTTATAATAGTTCATCAGAATATTTGTTTTATGTAATTAACGGTCAAGTACAAAGTTTTGCAGGTCATCTTTGTCTTGGGTATTAGGGACAGCCGATGCCATGCTATAATATAATTTTAATGGTTGACAAGGAATTGTTGTTCAAATATATTGGAACACTTTTTCGAAATTCATAGTATATTGTTCATGGTTGGCTTACAACATACGATTATCAATACTTAAACACAATAATGAATAAAAAGAAAAATCAGAAAAATTTATCGATTTCGATACATTTTGATTCTCATGAGACGGATGCTGTTCAGTTGGAGGTGGATTTGCATGGTGAACCGGTTTTATTCGGGCTTTGGAAATTTGCACTCCGGCGGTGTGGTAAACCGCTTCATGCCGTTGATTTTTGGACGGAAACTTGTGTTCATCATGAAAAAGGCTGTGAGTATTTTGAACTGGACTTGCCGCTTTCAGGCAATTACCGGCTCCAACGTTTTTTTCTGCTCGACAATACCGACCAATTACTAATTCTCGGCGATACCTTATTATGGGACGGCGACAATATCAAACAACAATTACCGGAACAGAATGACCATTTAATGTACGAATCAACTCTCTTTTATTCACCCAAACTGCGTCCCAAAACATTTACGGATTCGACGGAGATTTTTTTTCAACCCGATAAACCCAAATCACCTCCGTTATTTCGTGTTTTTCCTTTGGCTCTGCCGGAATGGAAGAAAACAGAAAAGAACAGAACTGTTACGGGAACGTTGGGAATTGAACAGTCAACATTAGTACTTCGTCAACAAACTTCCGGTATTTCTATGTTTGCGCCCTTGTTTTTTGATTTCGATGCCAATCGTTTCAACAATCAATATACGTGGCGGCAATTGACGGTTGGTGAAAATATGAAAAAAGTTCCAGACGATCAGGCGGCGGGTTATCGGGTGCAGATCAACAAAGAACAGTTTTTGTTATACCGTTCCATGACACCAGCAGCTAATCGAACTGTTCTTGGTCATAATTTAATTGACGATTTTTGTTTTGCCCGCTTCTTTCCCGAAACCGGCGTCGAAACACTTATTGTTATTGAAAGTGAATAGTTTCGAATAATGGAAGAATAGACAAAAAATACAAAAAATTATTTTCAAAAAACCTTTTTAAAATAATCTGCGAAAATCTGCGTAATCTGCGGACGATTTGAATTATGTATCTGTTTATTTTGAACACGAAATACACGAAACATCACGAACGACACAAAAATTATACGACAATGACAACAAAAAATTTTGTCATTGTCTATTTTCGTTCGCAGATTTACGCAGATTTTTCGCAGATTTTCGTCCACCAATTTTTGCAGATTTTCGATCTTCGTGGATTTTCAAAGATTCTTTTTTGCTCTTAACCCCGCTAGGGGTGTGAAATGCATAACCGGCGGTCAAGCGAAGCGCAACCGCCGGAGCAAGAACTCTCCCATTTTCCAAAGCCCTGCAAGGGCGAGATAATAGTT
>JAITIZ010000405.1 GCA_031279215.1 Planctomycetaceae bacterium | reverse complement strand
GGTTTACCCATTTTAACATCGGACTTTTCGCAAAAATTCCTGCAAAAATCCCGACTAAACACGTCATTACATTTTTCATTGTTAGACTCCTTATTTTATAAGGTATTACTGAAATAATTGCGATTCGCTCACCGCAAACAAACGGTACCCAAAACGCATCGCAACCGATTAAGTTTCACAGTTTATCAAAAAAGTTCAAACCGTCAATTAGGGGTTTCGTCTTTTTCTAAAAATTTTTCAAAATATTTTAAAAATTTGGCAATATTTCAACAAAATTTCCTAGTGTTCCCAGGCTGGTTGTTCATTTAGGTAAACAAAAGTTAGGCAACGTTTCGGCAAAACGTTGCCTAACTCTTAAATCTGAACAACTACAAATTTCAAACATTCAAAAAAGTAGTTGATAGTGGATAGTTGAAAGTGTCGCAAGCGGAATTATTGCCGTTGTGGTAGTAATCCGCTTGCGACACTATTCGCTATTCACTAATTTAAACTTTATTACTTCATCCGTTGAAATCTATTGGGCGAATTTATTTTTGACCAATTTTGCACTCACTACCTTTTGAAACAGATGCTGAATAGATACAATTTGTTCACAGCAGAAAATCACAATGTGGGTGATCATAATGATTCAAATAAAAGTTCCACTTGAATAATTAACCCTATTTTTTTAGGATTCAAAATGTTTTTTCAATTTCGATACGCTTTTACGTTAATTGAAATCCTGTTGGTTCTTATGATTATGTTGGTTCTTGCGGGAGTGGGAATCCCTTTCCTTCAAGGTACATTAGAGAGTCAACGGTTACGCTCTTCCGCTGAAACCTTACGCGGTGAATGGCTCGATGCTCGTCTTAAAGCAATGGAAGAAGGACAAATTTTATGTTTTCGTTGCCAATTGGGAGGTTCAGATTTAATTTTTGACCGTATTCTCGATTCCCATTTTACGGCAGGTCTTTCCTCACGTGAAACCACTGAACGATTCGACTTATTGGGTGAATTAGACCCGTTTGAAAAAGGAGGATTTACCGGAAAAGCAGAAGATTTCATTTTGCGCGACCCAAGTTTGGCGTCGGAAGAAACCGGTTCAAAATTGATCAGATTACCCAATTCGGTCTTTATTGCGGATACGATTGCGTTACCGGAAGAGCGGTCTGTATTTTATCTTGGTCTGACCATGCCGGGCGAAACCGATGTTGTTGAGGAAAATGTTTCGGAAAGTGAAGCTGTTACAAATCAAGAAATCCGGTTAGGCGAGACATCCGGTTTTGATGGTAAACTCTGGTCAACCCCGATTTTTTTCTACCCGGACGGAACAACTTCCACTGCCGCTGTTCTATTGAAAAATAATCGGGGACATTGTATCGAAGTACGGTTACGCGGACTAACCGGAATCGCAAAACTAACCGAAATCAATTCCGCCGAAAATTATTCCGGTGAACTCGACGCCAAACGGGAAAAAGAACCTGTTTATGAATAATCACTCTTCCTTATAATTTCACAGAGACATTTCTCATAATTCCATTTTTATTTTCGTATTTTCAGCAAAGGAGTTAAGGAGTTAACGACGGGGTTCAGGGGTTCACCCCGTGTTTTATTGGTTAAGTCTAACAACGCGGGGCAAGCCCGCGCCGTTCACTTTCGGTGAATTGGGAATTATTAGAGATGCCCTACTGAATAATTACAAAATATTACCATTATTGAACAATGAACCGATTTCTCTTTTTTTTCTTTTTTCCGATTTTATTTTTTTGTGCGGGAACAATTCTGGGTTTTACGGATTCTGATATTTTGTTTTTGCGTGGTCTTTCGGATAGGGACTTGTTTGAGTCGGTCGAATTTTTCTGTGCGGGAGAATTTCAAAATCCCAATGTTTCAACATTACAGAAAACAAAGTTAGCAACCGAGCTTGTCCGTTCCCGAACCCGACAACTCCTCCTTTCCGAACCGGTTCGGCGTCAGGAACTTCGTAAACAGCTTGTTGAACTTGAAACACAATTTCTTGGTCTTCCCGATAAATTGAATCAACCGGAATTGTCTTTTGCCCGAATTTCATTGCAACTTCAATTTGCTATTACCGAATATTCGCTTGGTGATTGGCAGCGTCTTGAAGCAGATATTGCGCCGGAAACAGATCGGAATAAAATCGCCCAACATGCCCGAACAACCTTGCTCCGCGCCCTCGAACAATTTCAACAATGCACCGAACAACTCAAAAAGTTACGCCGGAACACCAGACTCAATACCAATCCTTCATTTGAACATCAATACCTCATTTTGTCGCGTTCGATTGGTTATCAAACGGGTTTGTCTCAAAAATCGCTTGCTCTTACATTTCCATTGGGCGATGACCGAATATTCAGTTTGAACAAAGCGGTTGAACTTTTAACAGAATTGGCATCGCTTCCTATTAACGATCCGATTATTTTTAGAAACCGTATTGAACTTGCAACATGTTACCGGTTGCTTGGTAATTATGATAAATGCAAGGAATTGCTGATGCGTTTACAGAACATCGAACTGACACCGGAACTTCAATCTCAAGCCGAAGCGGAATTGATACGATATTATCTTGCTGTTGGTAATCTCGATGAAGCCGACCAAAAAGCCGGAGAAAATTATTCTAATTCTTCTCTTGATCCTGATTACAGTTTGGCAATATTGGAACTTCTTTTGGCGTGGAGTTGCCGACTCAATGATAAACCCGAACAACAAACCCAAAGAAACCAAATGATTTTGGAACAAGTACGGCGTATTGATCGGCAATTCGGAACTTACTGGGGTCGCCGCGCTCGTATGTTTTTGGGAACTTCCCACCTCAAAACCGCAGAAGGAACCGAAGGAATCAAAGGAATCAATACCCTATTGTTGAAAATGCTCGCCGAAGATCAGTTTCAAAACGGACAATATACGGAAGCGGTTCGTTTTTTTGAACTGGCAAGCCGCCGCGCAGAAACAATGGGAGATAAGAAAGAAACATTCAATAATGCGGTTTCAGCAATTGCGGTTCTTGGCAAGGTTCTGGAACAGTTTGAAACGGTTTCGCACTCAGACCCCAATATTTCCCAAACAGAAATAACCGCATGCCGGCATCAAATGATTAATTCATTACGAAATATTTCGATACGGTTTTCCGAAAATCCCGACGCTGCCGAATTACATTTGAAAGCCGTTGATCTAACTGCCCAAGCGGTTCTGAAAAAAGAAACAACACTGGATAATTATCTTATCTTGCTCAAAGAACATGCGGAATGTTGGAAGGATTCGCCCAAAATTCCGCCTCTGTTATTCCGTGCGGCAGTTCTGCTGGAAAGTCAAAATCAAAAAGCAAACGCTTTATCAATGCTCGAAAAAATTCCGAATCATTCTGTTGTTGGTCTTGATGCGGTGAACACTGCAAAACGTTGTTTCAACACCTTATCTGAACCGCCGCTTGTTGTTGCGGCGTGGTTTGAACGGCGTTTGCCTGAGAACCAAAATTTGTGGAATGAAGCGGATGTTGCTTCGGCAATCTATGCGGCGGAACAACGGATTCAAGCTTTTGCCCGCACTGCCGACAAAACGGAACTTGTTGAAGTTCCGAAAAAAGCAGAACAATTACTCCGTAATATTTTACAATATTTTCCCGAACCGGAACAAATTACGAAAATTAAAGTTCAAACGATGCTTGTTACTGTTTTAAATGATCAGGGTCGGAATGAAGAAGGAGTTGCGGTTTTGCAAGAGCTCGACACTCAAACATTGGAGGATATTCTTTTGTTGCCGGAAAAGCGGACTTTTTTGCTTGCTCAGATTCAACTTCTTGCCAAAACCGGTAAGGTTCAGGAAGCAGTTAATCTTTTGAAAAAGCAATTGAAACAATACCCTGACGATCTGCCGTTCCTAATACTTTTAGCGGAAATTCTAACTCAACAAAACGATTCCGCAACACTTACCAAATCCATAGAAGTTTGGACACGGATTGCCAATCAATCGGCTAAAAACACTGAAAATTGGTGGTTAGCGCGGGAGCGGATTATTGAGATTTACCTCAAACTGAACAAGAAAACCGAAGCAAAAAAAGAATTGGAACTTCTTCGCCTACTCTATCCCGAACTCGGTGATACAACCAGAAAAAAAAGACTCAATACATTATTGATTCCGTAACGGTCTATTTTTATTAACAGAGTCCGCAAATTTTTTTGGGGAATTATTCGGTAACATTTTTATTTTTTCCCAAAACATAATATTTCAATATATTTCAATGGAATTTTTGTTTTCGAGTCAAAAAATTGTGTACGAATTCACCCCGTAGGGGCAATCGCCCTATGCATAGTTTCTCCTTTGAAATCAAGGTCTGAAAGGGC
>JAITIZ010000371.1 GCA_031279215.1 Planctomycetaceae bacterium | reverse complement strand
ATAAGCCCTGAAAGGGCGATAGGAAATTTTACACGGTTCGTTATTTAATCATCTTCCCGCTGCCCTTTCAGGGCGTTGGGGTGGGAAGGGGAACTTAAACCCACCCCGTTGGGGCGGGCGATTCAGTAAAAAATACTGACGCCCCTAGCGGGGCTAAGATAAAAAACAAAAATTCCACTGATATATTACGAATATTTAATTTTACTACTTGTAAAGTTCCTGCGAATCTTACGCTTATGTAAATATAAACAAGCACTTTGGGATTCGGCACTTATCGTGCGTAAAAACCTGATTTCCGATAAGCAATCAGGTGAAAGCAAACGAGATTCAATGTAGGAACAGTTTAAAAATGATGAAAAACGAACAGTACGATTATCATCTTACGGAAGAAATTGCCAATGCGATAACTCATGCAATTGGCGGTTATCTTGGTGCGGCTGCGGTTGTTCTTCTGGTGATGTTTTCTGTTTTGAGTGGTACTCAGGTTGTTTGGAAAATAGTTTCCGGTTCAATTTTCGGGGCAACAATTATTATCCTTTATTCGGCTTCAACAATCTATCATGCTGTAACGAATTATCAAATTAAGGAGATATTTCGGGCTTATGATCAGATGGCTATTTACGTTTTAATTGCTGGTACTTACACACCTTTTTGTCTTGTAACACTCAGACAAAGTAATTCGGTTATTGCTTGGACTGTTTTTTGTGCTGTTTGGGTGTTGGCGGTTGTGGGTATTATTTTTAAGTTGGTTACGAAACATCAATTCAAATATGTTACAACAATAACCTATCTTGTGATGGGGTGGTTTTGTGTTTTGATTCTGAGACCGTTATATGATTTTCTTGAGTTTGGCGGAATTTTTTGGCTTGTGTTGGGGGGAATATTTTATTCATTGGGTGTCCTATTTTTCCTTTGGCGAAGGTTGCCGTTCAATCATACGATTTGGCATTTTTTTGTTTTAGCTGGTACGATTTGCCATTTCTTCTGTATTCTTTTTTATGTAATAATGCTTAAGATAGACTGATTTTCATACGCCAAAAAGTTTTCATTCACAATTGCTTCGGCAAAACATCGCCTAAAAATTTTTATTTTGTGAGCAACCTAATGATATTTTTTCTACGCCCTGAAAGAACAACATATTTAGTTAATAGTTAATAGTGTTGTAAGCAGAGTTTTTACCGTAATAGTTATAAATCCGCTTGCGACACTCAACTACTCAATGTTGTCCTTTCAAGACGGAAGAAAATAGAATCAATCATTGGTGAAGGGTTATCAAAATGGACGGCTACGAAAAAAAACCTTGAACTCAAAATATATAAGTTCAAGGTTTATACGTATTTCACAAAAAAAACGGATTTTTAAAATCCGCCGGAAAATCAAACTTGCGGGGACAGGATTCGAACCTGCGACCTTGAGGTTATGAGCCTCACGAGCTACCGGACTGCTCTACCCCGCGATAAATATAACTATGGAACTCTTAATTCCAAAAATCATACGTGAAATTCTACCTTGTTGTTTCGGCTTGTCGAGGGGGGGAAAATAAAAAATTATTGATTATTTTGGAAGTAATTATTCAGTAGTGCATTATCAGGAAATACTCCCCGGTGCGAGTGAATTGCAGTAATATACAATAAATTGTCTCTCTGTATCCTCTGTGATTAAACATGAATTTTTAGAAGGTAATTGTCTATTTTCGTCCGCAGATTACGCAGATTTACACAGATTTACGCAGATTTTAGTCCACAGATATTCGCAGATATTTGATATTCGCGGATTTTCAAGGATTATTTTTTGAGAGTACGAAATAACGAAACAAACAAAGGAAAAATAGACAAAAAATACAAAAAATATAGAAAATTATTTTCAAAAAAACTTTTTAAAATAATCTGCGGAAATCTGCGTCATCTGCGGACAATTGGAATTATGTGGTCGTTAATAAAATAGGCTGTTACTTTAGAAGTTCCCTTATTCATTTTCTAAAATCATTGCCCCTTGTGCGGGGCATGTTGCGAAAACAACCGGTTCAATATTTGTTTTTGTACTATATTGTTCTGTGATTGTTTTTGAAATTTTGCCGGCTTTTGACGATTCCACAAGTGATACGGTACAACCGCCAAAACCGCCGCCGGTCATTCGGGAGCCAATCACTCCGTCTGTTGATTGGGCAATTTCAACTAATAAGTCAATTTCCGTACAAGTAATTTCAAAATCATCACGCATAGATACATGACTTTCGTACATTAATTTTCCGCATGTCTTCCAGTCTTTACGAACCATAGCATCAGCCATTGCAACTGTTCGGCCATTTTCCGTAACAATATGACGTGCGCGGCGGAAACAGATATTGCCATTCGGTTCTTTATCGAACACGGATTGAGTCTCTTTGAGTTGTTGTAACGTTGTATCCCGGAGTTTAGGCACACCTAGTAATTGAGCGGCTTTTTCACATTGTCGGCGGCGATCAGGATATTCACTGCCGGTTAGTTGATGTTTTACGTTACTGTTGATAATCAAAACAATAATATCCGGATCATTAAGCGGAATCATTTTGGGAACACGGCTGCGGCAGTCAAGCAACATAGCGTAACCTTCACAACCCATTGTGGAAATAAATTGATCCATAATTCCGCATGGCATTCGGGCGTAAAGATGTTCTGCTTTTTGGCAAAGTAATGCTTTTTGTACAGGATCAATTTTTTGTCCGGTTATGGCTTCAAGCAGAGTTATTGTTGCGACTTCCAACGACGCACTGCTTGACAATCCGCTGCCCAATGGAACATTCGAGTTAATAATTGCACGGAAACTTTGGGGATGCAAACCCGCTTCAACAGCATTTTGAACCGTTCCTTGAATGTAACTTGACCAAACAACTGTTTGTGATGGTGTTGCGGAACCATCCAACTTAATTGTTGCCGATTCGTTTTTATTGATACTGTAAACATCTGCATCTACAGCATTATCAGGTCCCGCCGCAATAACAGTATAACGTTCAATTGCCATCGGAAAAACAAAACCGTCATTGTAATCGGTATGTTCACCAATCAGATTGACCCGACCAGGTGCAACAGCAAACCAAACAGGTTCCATTCCGTATTTTTTTAAAAAAAACGATTTTGTTTCCGCAATAATATTTTTCATAACGATAATAGTAATAAAAAGAATTTGAAATTATTCACACGAAATTCACATAAAAGTTACAGTAACAGCTTATTTTCTTAACGACCGCATAATTGAAATTGTCCGCAGATGACGCCGATTTTCGCAGATTATTTTAAAAGTTTTTTGAAAATAATGTTCTTTATAGGTATTAGTAACAAATGATTTTGAC
Source organism: Planctomycetaceae bacterium (assembly GCA_031279215.1). Lineage (GTDB taxonomy): Bacteria > Planctomycetota > Planctomycetia > Pirellulales > Thermoguttaceae > WRKP01. The sequence goes on along the minus strand of JAITIZ010000371.1, from coordinate 3,352 downwards.
GGACAACCGGATTATTCGTGAAACGAAACATCATTATTATCATTAGACGAACAATGTTTATCATAGTAGAAAAAGTCAGTATTTTCAAGAGGCTCCCCAGCTATAAGTTTTATAGTTGGTGTTCAATTGAATAATTACAAAAAATACCTTGTAAGGTAACAGTCTATTTTCTTAACGACCACATAATTGAAATCGTCCGCGGATTACGCCGATTTTCGCAGATAATTTTCGTGTATTTCGTGTATTTCGTGAAATTTAGTGTATTTCGTGTTTAAAAGGTTTTTTGAAAATAATTTTTTGTATTTTTTGTCTATTCTTCCTTTTGTTTGTGTCGTTCTTTCGTACGCTCAAAAAAGAATCCTTGAAAATCCGCGAAGATCGAATCTCTGCGAATATCTGTGAACGAAAATCTGCGAAAATCTGCGAAAATCTGCGTCATCTGCGGACGAAAATAGACAATTACCTTGTAAGTATTCACGAAAATGAGATAATACATCGTTGAATTTCTAAACGATCACTTCTTTTAATAGGACAAACGGATTTTTTACTTGCGAATGATTTCTGAAGTAATACTTTATACGGACGGTGCGTGCAGCGGTAATCCTGGACCTGGCGGTTGGGGATTTATTTTGCGGCATCCAAAGAGCGGTAAGGAAATAGAGCGTTCCGGCGGTGAAGCAACAACAACAAATAACCGAATGGAAATGCTCGCCGTAATCGAAGGTCTTAAAGCATTGACACGACCAACCAGTGTTGAATTGGTCAGTGATTCGAAATATGTTCTTCAGGGACTTAAAGAGTGGATGCCGCGTTGGAAAGCAAACGGCTGGAAACGGAAACCACATAACACCGCCCCTTCACTCAAAAATATTGAACTTTGGCAAGAACTTGATCAACTCGTTTCCAAACATCAGATTAAATTTACACACGTGAAAGGTCATGCCGGACATCCCGAAAATGAACGTTGTGACAAACTCGCCGTCAATGCCGCAAAACAATTTCAACATTTAGATAAAGGAATGAATAAAGAGAACTTCTAAAAACTCAAAATTTACCGAGAGTTAACGGCGTGGGCTTGCCCCGTGCTGTTGAATTTTAGGCACAAAGTGTGGGGTAAACCTTGCCGTTAACTTGGTTATTAGAAGTTCCCTAAAGATAAATAAAAAGAATCGTAATCTATCAGTGGACTAATTGTAGAGAACAACCATAGCTAAGATAAAAAATAAAAATTCCACTGATATATTACAAAGAATCAATGTAACTATAGGGAACTTCTAAAAACCTAATGTAAAAATTTATTGTTAGAAGGAACGCGATCGTCTCGACCGCATTTTTAGGAGTTTTTTTGTAAAAAAACAGAGCAGGCGAGACGCCTGCGTTCCTCCTAATATTAGTTTTTAGAAGTTACCTATAATAGATTCAACAAGATGCGGATAGTAAATTGTTGTAATGTTGCTGTCCATTTTTTCCAAAACTAACCCCATTTGAATAATGATCCGTACAGAAGACTTAACAAAACAATATGACAAATTATTTGCGGTCAAAAATCTTAGGTTGAACCTTATTTCCGGTGATTTATTTGGTTTTATTGGACCGAATGGTTCCGGCAAAACAACCACCATGAAAATTCTTGCAACACTGCTTCAACCTACTTACGGAGAAGCTTATATTTGTGAGAAATCTATTTACACACATCCCAAAGAGATTCGGCGTATGATTGGTTATATGCCGGATTTTTTTGGTGTTTACGATGATATGAAGGTGATTGAGTATCTTGAATTTTTTGCTGCGGCTTACCGGATTAGCGGGAACAAGCGGAAAAAAGTTTGTGATGAAATGCTGGAGTTGGTTGATCTTGGTTACAAGCGGGAGGCTCTTGCGACGAGTCTTTCGCGGGGAATGACGCAACGGTTGGGTCTTGCTCGAGTTCTGCTGCACGATCCGCAAGTGTTGTTGCTGGACGAACCGGCAAGCGGACTCGACCCAAGAGCAAGAATCGAAATGAGAGAACTCCTCAAACGACTCGGAGGACGTGGTAAAACGATTATGGTTTCTTCGCATATTTTGCCGGAGTTAGCGGATATTTGTAATAAAGTCGGAATTATTGAACGGGGTGAACTGTTGGTCAATACCGATGTTGCCGAAGTAATGCGGCAAGTTCGGGACCATTTGGTTATTAACATTGAGCTGGTAAACGGTCTGGAGGAAGCCGCCAAACTTTTAGAACAACATACTTCCATTAACCGTGTTGAAATTCAAACTGTTGCCGGTAAACCGATGATTCGTATTTCAATGGATAAAGACAAAGGATTGGATGATTATTGTGATTTACCGACCTTGTTGGTGGAACACGGGTTCAAAATCCGATCCTTCAAAGAAGACGAAATCAATCTCGAAACCGCCTTCATGACCCTCACAAAAGGTATTACCGCATAAGTGGTTTTGAGAGTTGAGAGTTTGGGAACAGATAGTTGAGAACGGATAGTTGAAAGTAAACAGTTGAAAGTAAACAGTTGAAAGAGGTAAATCTTGGTCTGGAAAGGAATTGCGATGACAGCGGCTTAAATATGTCATGCCAAGATTTTATACAGAAGGAACTTGGTTTTATGCAGAAGTTTACAAAACATTTTACCGATTTTGTAGAGGATGTTAATAGTGGTAAAATAGAGAGAGTGGGCGGTACGGGACTAATTTTTTCTGTCTCTTATCTTGTTATTTAGCCTATACTTACATCGTTTCTCTCTAGTGATTCCCGCCGAAATTCCCACATTAAATCAGGGAAAATCCTGTTCTAATACTGTGATTCTAATGTCTTCGGCAAAAGTATCTACACATTTTTTTGGGGTCTTGCATATTTTTTTTGGAATCGTTAATATTCGCAGTATGCTTTTTCTAATTTTCAGGAAATAGTCGTTTCGTTGTCCTTGCCAGTCGCAGATATTGTTCGGTGTTTTGTCTCGGGCAGTTATGAATTGTGTGGGAGCGGCAATAGTGTCGTATCTTCGTTTTCCACCTTTAGCGTGGAGGCTCACGGAACTCTCCAAAATGACCAAAAAGATGTGTAGATACTTTTGGTGTCTGAGTGGTTCAGCCCCGAGTATCAAACGTTCAGCCCCAAGGATTAAACGTTCATTCCCAAGAATGAATCACTCATTCCCAAGAATGAGCCGTTCATTCCCAAGAATGAGCCGTTCATTCCCAAGAATGAGCCGTTCATTCCCAAGAATGAACCATTCATTCCCAAGAATGAGCCGTTCATTCCCAAGAATGAACCATTCATTCCCAAGAATGAGCCGTTCATTCCCAAGAATGAGCCGTTCATTCCCAAGAATGAACCATTCATTCCCAAGAA
>JAITIZ010000367.1 GCA_031279215.1 Planctomycetaceae bacterium | reverse complement strand
AAATCTGCGGACGAAAATAGACAATGACAAAATTTTTTGTTGTCATTGTCGTATAATTTTTGTGTCGTTAGTGAAGTTTCGTGTATTTCGTGTTCAAAATAAACGGATACATTTTGACGGAATAGATAGAATTGGCAGGATTTTTAAATAAAAGACATAAAAATTCTGTTCTTATAAAACCGAATTTTAATACGAGATGAGTATATAATAAAATAGACCGTTACACAAGGTGTTCCACGACACCTTGTACTTGACCGTTACTATTTACCAACTTTGACCTGAAGTATTTTCTGAACGATTTTTTGATAAATTATCTATTTTTTGGAACATACATTTCGAGTACGCGGTACCAATCTGATGCTGTTTTAACTTTGACAAAGGCTTGGCGAACTTTTTCTGTTTCGGGGTGTAACAAACTGTATTTAACACCAAAGGCACGCATTGTTGTTGCGGCACGGCGTTCACCATAAAGTTCAACCGCCAGATGAAAATGTTCCATTAAAACATTGTATTGTTCGCGAAGAGTTGGCGGTTCCGGTTTGGGCAAGCCTTGTAATAACGCCGTTATCTCTCGGAAAAGCCAAGGGTTACCAATTGTTCCGCGTGCCAACGCCAGACCATCCACTCCACTTTCCCTAAACCGTTGTAAACACATTTCCGGCGTAAAAAGATCACCGCTCCCAATCACAGCAATTTCAGAATGCCCCTGTTCACACAAACGCCGTTTCACCTCCCGAATAAATTCCCAATCACTCGTCCCCTCGTACCGTTGGCAAACCGTTCGACCATGAAGAGTCACCCCGCAAACCCCAAGCTCAATACCACCAGCAAGAATTTCAAAAAATTTGTCCCGACTCGCTTGAGAATCATCAAAACCTTTACGAAGTTTCATCGTCAACGGTATTGAACCGGGAATATTTCGCCGAACTGTTTCGATAATTTTTAACGCCGCTTGAGGATTACTCAACAAAAAACCGCCGCGCCCGCGTCCAAGAACTTTTTTCACAGGACACGCAAAGTTCAAATCAATAAGATCAAATCCCTCCTCTATCAACCGTTCTGCCGCACGCACAAATTGTTCCGGTTGATTTCCCATGAGTTGAGCCCCAACAGGGTGTTCGTCAAATTCTGCAAAGTACAATCTCGATTTCCGTTTCGAAACAGCAATCACGAATTGATCGAGCATGACTTCACAAAGTGTAAACTTCGCTCCAAAACGTCGAGCAATAGTACGCATAGGCGCATCAGAATAACCGCTTAACGCTGCCTGAATAACAGGAAACGGAATCTCCAACCCGCCAAGACGAAGAGACGGAAAAAACATTTTATTCCTTAAATTTCAGAGTTTGAGAGCGGAATTTTTGTTTTTTGATCTTAACCCCAGATAGTAGTTGAGAGTTGAAAGTTGAGAGTGCCGCATGCGATTACAAGTATTCCCGCTTAAAATCCGCTTCAGCATTCTATATCTGCGTTTCTATTATAGGGAACCTCTAAAAACTTAATCTTTTACCTGAAAAATATTTTTGAGTCTTTATTTTTAAGGATCAGATTTATAAAAGGCAACGTTTTTAGAAGTTCCCCACGGTTATTTCTGTTACCGCCATTGGCACATTGTCAATCGCGGCGGTTGCTGAATCGTTACGAAATATTACCGGTTTTTAGGTATTTATCATTTATTATCACAATAACCTTTTGTTAATTGTTGTTCTTTTCTGTTCTCAATTCCATTTTGGTAAATTATTCTCTGTTAGAAAGGAACAATTGCAAAACATACCAGAACAGGATAAACAACGAAGCAAGTAAAGCAAGTGATGCGGCGGCGTGTTGTCCGATTCGATAGTGGTGCAACACATTGGAGGTATCGTATAAAATGTAACCGCAAGCCAGAGCAATCATTGCGTAAATAAAAATGGGACCTAAATTAAATCCAAATAAAATTGAAATGACAATCAATCCTAATGCAGCCATTCCGCCAAAAATAAGGAACGTACGAAGAAAAGAGAAATCTTTTCGCGTAATAAAAACGGCAAGCGTCATCAATGAGAAAAGCCCGCCGGTAGCCACACCTGCCGAAACAATAATTTGCGTACCTCCGCCTACCAACAGTGCCATCGTCAACAACGGAAACAGAACAATTGAAGCAACAACCGCATAAAGAACCAGTCCGGCAATCTGCATAACAGGATTCGCAGAATTACGCGCCCACATGTCCGCAACCCCCTGAACTCCCATAAATATACCAAGAACAATAAGCCAACTAATTCCATTGGTCATTGTTCCGGCAATACGAGTTGCTTGTTCCATGCCGAGCAGATTGAAATAAACGCTTTCCAATCCGATCATTAACAAAACCGCCCCAATAAGATAAAGATAGGTTTTGGTAATAAACCCGGCACGTTCATCTGCGGCAGCAGCAGCGGCAAACAAGTCTGTTGGAGCGTAAAAATCATTGTTAAAAGTATTGGGATTGTTCATACTCATTGTTTTCTCCTTGTAAAAATAAAGTAAAAAATTTTGGGGAATTACGGAAATTCCATTGTCCAATAATCGTTTTCAAAAACGAACCGATATTTTAGGCGTTTATTTTACCAATAATTGATTTTGATTGTCAAGAGGTTATTTTGTAGATTTTTAGTCCGCAGATTATGCAGATGTGCACAGATTTTTTTTGAAGAAGTTTCTTAAACAGAATTCCCGTGTTTTTCCACATGTTCTCTTTTCTGTAGTTTCTTTTCTGTAGTTTCATGGGGTCGTTTATCGTGTCATTCACAAAAAAATAATTGTTCAAAATCTGCGAAAATCTGTGTCATCTGCGGACGATTTAAGCGGACGATTTAAATAGACAATTACCTAATTTTGTCCTATTGAAAAAATATTTCACTGAAATTTTTTCACTGAAATATGCTCACTGAAATATGTATGATAATTGTCATTTAAGAAGTTATGTTTGTGTTGCGGTTGCGGCGGCAGCTGCGGTTGCGGCGGCAGCTGCGGCTGCGGCGGCTTCTTTGGCAGCAGCAGCGGCTTCTTTTGCGGCGGCTGCGGCGCGGTTTGCTCGGTCTGTTGAAAGAACTTGCCGAAGTAAAGCCGAAACATCTTCAAATGGTTTTTCATTAGGTGGTCCGGCAGCATATTGCATAATTGAACGTTGTGTTCGTTCTGTAAGTGAGAGAAGCATTGAGGAAACCGTGCCAAAATCCGGTTCACTAATAACAATACCACGTTTTCCATTTTCATCAGGTTTACGGGAAAAAGTTTTGCTGGCAACCGCCAAAAATGAGACCGCCGAATCAAGACGTTGAAGTGTCAGGAGTCGCCGAACAAATTCTTGTCTTGGATCGTGATAATCATTCAACCGGTTCGCTGTCAGGAGATGCAAACCGGGTCGTAATTTTTCGATTTCGACTTCGTCACCTCCGTAGGCAATACCCCCGCTAAAACGGTCAACACACAGAAAATTTCCTCCGGCATAACAACCGGTTGAAAGTTCCTGTAAGGCTTTGGCGAGAGCTTCTTCGGCATCTTTGGCTCCTAAAAGTTCCCTGCAAAGCAAGCCTCGTGATCGCGGTTCACTAGGAACAGATCGTTTGGGGCAGTTGACGACCGCCACAAACAAACCGTGTTGGTTCACTCCCCCCCATGTTCCGCCGGCTTTCCGGTCAATACCGCAAACAACACGAGGACGACCTGATTGAATACGCGGCGGTTGCGAGGAACGGCTAATTTGTTCTTCCCGATTAAATGCAACAAGAAGCGGCGAATCATTCGCCGTTTGATACTGAATAGCAATAATACCCATCGTTTTTTTATTGGTGATTAGTTGTTAATTGGCGGCTTATTGTCAGTGGAAACCGTTTACTGAAAATTACCTACCAAAAATATCTTATCTATTTTCTCATGAGTCGGGAAAGAAAACACCCCTCTTTAGTGGGGTTTTCCTTTTTTTTCATTTTTTTGGATTCAGATGCCCTGTACTTTTTTCTTAAGACTGCTATCATAACGCCGATTTTAGGAAAAATCATTGTAATATCCAAAGGAGAAATTTAACTCATTTTAACTCATTTAACCAAATTAAACCGATTTTCTCAAACAAGACCAGTGAAATTTTGACGATTTTGTTTGTTTTACCTTGTTGTCATTGTTGGAATGACCGCTAAAACACACAATTGGAAATTTCAATTTGAAAAACCATAAAATTTTATCCGAAAAACAAAAAATGGTTTGTTGAATGGAAAAAGTGTAGAAACCGTATTTTCTGAGCAATTGAACATAATTGAATTTTGAAAAGTTCTGAAGAGTTCTGAAAAGTTACGAAGTTTTCTATCGGTCACATTTTGGCAAATATTGTGTACACAACGCTTTACTATACAGTTGGTATCCCTCTTTTTATTGCGATTGCATTTACACTGGTACTGCATTTGATGGAGCGGATTTTCTTTTTATCACCGTATCGACGTTCGCGAAATCTTTTTTCGGGAACGCCGTGGTTACCATTCCGTTTTATCAACCAACCTTTGTCCGGCGAAGAGGTTGAATTTCAAAGTTACGGAAAGATTATACTTCGCGGTACATTTCTCCGCCATAAATCGGAAGTTCGGAAGGGCAGTGTGTTGTTCTGCCATGAATTTAACGGAAATCAAATGAGTGTAAGTCCTTATGTTGAGCAGCTTGTCAATGGGGGATTTGATGTATTAACGTTTGATTTCCGCAATCATGGTAAAAGTGATTTTGATTACCATGTACAAACAACACCGTGGATTACTACAACAGATATGGATGATGTTCATGCGGCGATTACTTATCTTTGTTCGCATTTGGAAACGGGTTCTCAGGGGATTGGGATTTTTGGACTTGGAAAAGGAGCCAATATTGCACTTTGTGCTGCGGGGACAGATCAACGGGTACGTTCTATTGTTTTGGATGCTCCGATGCCGGAGAACCGGCTTTTTAACAGAAATTGCCGTGAAATTTTTTGCAAATCTGTTCGGCAATCTTCGAAGATTTCCCGACGGCGTATTATTCTTTTGGTGCTGCTTTTTTTTCGGGCGTTGATTTATTCGATAACATGTCCGGTGATTTCTTTTTTCTATGCGTGGCGGCGTCTTATTTTGGGATTTTGGTATGGGTGTCGGTTTGTCAATCCTAATCCGCTTCTCAAAAAAATTCATCAACCGATGATGATTGTACATGGACATGTTGACACAATGACACGTGCGGATCAAATTCAGGCATTTTGTGATCGAATGGCGGTTCGTCCCAAATTGTGGCTTGTTTCTGCAAGAGATCGAGATCGTTACGGTACAATTTCTGATGACTGTTCCCGACAAGTTACCAGATTTTTTGAAGAAGCAGCTCTGTAACAATTAAAAAATTAGAATAACTATTCGTAACTATTCTGTGGAATTTTAGTAATATATCAGGTAACTTCTAAAAAGTAATATTAGTAGGAACGCAGGCGTCTCGCCTGCACTGTTTTTTTACAAAAAACTTCTAAAAATGCGGTCGAGACGACCGCGTTCCTTTATTAGTAGGAACGCAGGCGTCTCGCCTGCACTGTTTTTTTACAAAAAAACACCTAAAAATGCGGTCGAGACGACCGCGTTCCTTCTAACAATAAATTTTTACATTAGGTTTTTAGAAGTTCCCATCAGTGAAATTTTTGTTTTTTTGCTCTTAACTCCGCTAGGGGAGTGAAATGCATAACCGGTGCTGAAGCGAAGCGCAACCGCCGGAATAGGAACTCCCAAAACCCTGCAAGAGCGGGATAATAGTGGAGAGTGCCGCAAGCGGATTACTACCCAAACGGCAATAATTCTGCTTGCGGCACTCTCCACTCTTATACTCTGACCAGTTATCAATTGGTTGGTTTTTCATTGCCATCCGTCAACAGGGTCAAGTCGGCTATCGCCGACGTAATATTTTGCCGATACATTGCCTGCCTCGGGATAATTCACCTGAACAATAGACCACAAAATGCCAAAATCACCCTCAATTTTTAACCTTTTTAACAACCAGCCTGTGAACACTAGGCTCTTTTTCTTTTATTGAATTCTTTTTTTATTTGTTTTGGGAAAACGAAGTTTTTTTGGGCGGGGCAAATGTTTTAAGGTAAACGGAATGTCGTCGGGGTCTTCGAGCATTTCACCAAGGTCTTTGGCAAAATCACTGGCGTCTTGAAATTGCCGATAAACACTGGCAAAACGAACAAAAGCAACCTGATCAAGTTCTCCCAAATATTGCATAACCCGTTCCCCAATAAATTGGCTTTCGACCTCTGTTTCGAACATCGAGTCAATATCACTCTCGACTTGCGCGATAAGAGTGGAAATTTGAGCGTCGCTGATTTGTCGTTTCCAGCAGGCTTTCTCCAGTCCTTGCCGCAATCTCACCCGATCATACGGAACACGTTGACCATTCCGTTTGATCACGCGAACCTGTGTGGTTTCGACTCGCTCGTATGTGGTAAAACGCTTCCCGCACGCACAGCACGTCCGGCGACGGCGAACAACAAACCCGTCATCACTGGTTCGTGTGTCAACCACTTTATCATTATCCTGACGGCAAAACGGACATCGCATGGCAAATTAGAATATCAAGCATTTTAATATTTCAGTTTGAAGTCTATAAGTTTATCGTTTCTTTGGAAAAGTGTAAAGTTGCGGGGAAAAGCATTTTGGGTATCTATTCAGTAAAATAATGTTCGTAAATTTATTTGCATTGGGGGGTATTGATTCTCTTGCCGCAGAATAAAACAATTCGTAATATATCAGTGGAATTTTTGTTTTTTATCTTAGCCCCGCTAGGGGCGTCAGTATTATAGCCCGCCCCAACGGGGTGGGTTTAAGTTCCCCTTCCCACCCCAACGCCCTGAAAGGGC
>JAITIZ010000318.1 GCA_031279215.1 Planctomycetaceae bacterium | reverse complement strand
GTTTCCCATTGATTTTATGATTGGCAGGACGATCAAGCGTAACCTTAACTTCGGCGACTTCTTGATAACATTTTCGTCCTTGAATTTTCAACTCAATTGTTCGCTGAAATTGTTCCGTTTGATCGAGTGTTGCCAGAATGGCGTATCGGTAAGACAGAACGCCCCAACTGTATGCAAGACCCCAAAAAAATGTGTAGATACTTTTGGTCGTTAACGGCGAGGCTTGCCCTAATACTGCTGTAATCGTTTTTTTTTCCGTACCTTTATCGTTATGGCGAAGTTCTCAAAACAATATTTTTACAAATAAATTATGATTATCAATAAATGAACAAAAATAATTCCGGGTGAAAACCAAAAATTGCGAAAATATCTGAAATTTAAGTGTGAAGTGAATATTTGAAACATTTCTTTGTTTAAAGTCTAGTTGTCTAAAATCCTGATATATGTTATAATTTTTTTGGTTTTAACACACCAATCTGTGAACACTAAAGTATAACCGGGCATTCTTCATCAATACCAAGCGTGATTTGAAGTTCGTTGAAACGTTTGAGATATTCATTCCGTGTTGAATGGGTATGTTCTGCTTCGGTCAAAAAATGTATTGTTTCATTTTTGGGAATGTGATGCTGTTTCAGGACAGATTCAAATTTCCGAAGGTTTTGAGCATAAACAATTAACATTTTATGTTCATCAAATTGTACTTCAACCGGAATTGACGGATTCAGTACGGCAATCCCAGTACAACCGTCATTCAGTAATATGTCTTCAAAATCGTATAGAAAACTTTTCAGAATCGGAAGATCAATTTCTTCACGATAAAGATCCGTGTGATAACCTCCGCTTCGTTGATGACTCGTCTCCAACACAACATCAACCGTATCACCAAGCGGATCAAGAAGATCAAGGAATGTATCAAAAAGTTGTTCCGCAGAAACCGAAACAATAAGAACAGGAATTGAAGCCCGATTAAAATCGTCCTGATACCAATCACGTTTATAACCCTGTTCAGGAACAATACGGAGATCATACGACGGATGAACCGCCCCAGTCAAAGTAAAATTACCATACCTTACCGTAGATAAATGAGATTCAATCTCCCATTTTGAAAGTCTTTCAAATTCGTTATGCGACATGCCCGAAAAACGGTCACGTAAAATATTACGATAAAATTGTTTAAGGAAACCCATGAGAATAATAGTTAGGATGACGGTTAAAATTTCAGATTGCTGCATGGTCGCAAACCAACAAGGTTGCGGTTACAAATCAAAGTGTGTCAAAATGCGATTGTTTTTTTCCGGCTGTTGTTTGAAGGAAATTAAAAAATATAATTATTCGGCGAAATTTTCGTAAATAACCAATTTAATTTGTTTACGAAAGGTAATCAAAAGGCAGGCAATGTTTTTCCGAAATATTGCGTCAACATACTTACCAACTTGCCGCTATTTTCGGATGGCAACTAAAACCAACCGTTACAACCATGAATTTGTAACCCTTCAGCAAAAGGTTTTCACCTACAGTTGCCTGCCGGTTGATTTTCTGTTGTAAACAAATTTATAAAAATTTCACTAAAATATTACAAAAAAAATTATACTCTTGAACTGTTTGCCGTTATGTCTTAATGTAGGTTATGAAAAAGCCCCAATATTCATAAACAGCATATTTTTGCAAAATTGTGTGAATAAAAATGTCCATACAATTGGTTTTGCCGATAAAATTATTACGAAGTGAGCGTCTGTTGACGAAATATACTCAATCTTGTTATAAATTGGTTGTTTTTTGGATGTTTGAAATATGTAGTGGTCCCGATTTAAGAGGTAGGCGAACTTTCGCTGAAGGGTTTTCCCCTACGGTTGCCTACCTTCCGAAAATGGAAAATGTAATAGCAATATAAAAACAACCTATTGATAACAAGATTGAGTATATATTAACTCTGCGAAACAGAAAAAAATTTTTTGCTGTTGACGGTTAGAACATTTTTAGGTATGATTTTAGGGTAAGTTGTTTTTAGGGAAAGAATATTCGTTAAAATTTTTATTGGCGTAATTTTCCATTTTTATTTTCATCAATGTTTTTCCCAACTCTCTTAATTACGGACGACGATATTGATTTCCGCGAGACATTGCGGGAGGTTTTGGAACCGGAAGGATTTCGTACCTTTTTGGCGGAAGATGGTTTGGAAGCCTTTGAAATTGTCAAAACGGAACCTGTTCATGTGGTGTTGCTTGATGTGCACATGCCGCGTATTGATGGTCTTGAAACACTTCGGTTGGTTCACGAAATTAAACCGGAATTACCTTGTATTCTTTTGTCAGCAGCATTAGATGAGATGATTATCAAAGCGGCTAAAGAACTTTTTGCGTTTTCCGTTTTGTCCAAACCGTGTACCCGAAAACAAATCACGTCTGTTGTTCACAACGCATTGAAAACCGCTTATTCGTTTTGAGTTTTAATCTCTTCCCAACTTCGTACCGACTTTATTTCCGGTTCACACTTTGATATACTTTCCCCAGAAATCAAACCTTTGCCGGAAAATTTAAGGTATTGATAAGGTATTGATATTGTGTTGATTTGTTTTTCTCCTTTTTGAGATTTGAAATAAAATTCTCGGTGTCAAAATTATGAACGATACCACTCCACTTTTAACTCCGTCCGAAATAAAACCATTGGTTGCCCCAATCAATAGACTTCTTCATGAACTTGACCATATTCTTCTTGGACGTCCCGAGTTACATCGTCTGGTGGTAATCGGTATTCTAAGTCGGGGACATGTATTATTTGAAGGCGTTCCTGGTGTTGGAAAAACCGCACTCATTAAAGCACTTGGTACACTGTTTGGGTTGACTTTTAACCGAGTTCAGTTCACGCCCGATTTGATGCCAAGTGATATTTTAGGAACAAATATTCTTCAAGAAACGGAAAACCGGTATCGTGAAATGGTATTTCAACCTGGTCCTGTTTTTACCAATATCCTGCTCGCAGACGAAATTAACCGTGCTTCACCGAAAACACAATCTGCATTGCTCGAAGCCATGCAAGAACATTGTGTTACCCTGCTTGGTCAAACCCGACCGCTTCCCAATCCTTTTTTTGTTCTTGCTTCGCAAAATCCAATTGAGTTGGAAGGAACTTATCCATTACCGGAAGCCCAGTTAGACCGTTTTCTGTTCAAATTACAGGTTGAGATGCCGGCGGTTGATGTGTTGCAGGAGATTATTACCTCGCGCCGTCACGGAATTCCGCCGGAGCCGCAAACTATTTTCGATACAGAATCACTGCAACGGATTTTTATATCACTTGAACGGATTTTTTTACCGGTTGCGGTGGCGTCTTATATTGCGCGTCTTGTTACGGCAACGCATCCTAATTCTCCGGACGCACCGACAATTATTCGGGATTACGTGAATTTCGGTGCGTCGCCACGCGCAGCAATTGCAATCGCCGAAGCCGCCCGAACTACCGCATTTATTGCGGGTCGTCCTTCAGCCGGATTTGAAGATGTACGTTTTGTTGCGGCTCCAGTTCTTAACCACCGTCTTTTACTCGGTTATAAGGCGCGAATGGATAAAATCGATACAAAAATGATCCTGAAAAAACTCCTCGAATCGGTCAAAGAAATTGATACCAATTTGCCTTCCGATATACACTTTGACGGTGAAATCAAAAATAAGTAATTCATACTTCTTGTATTCATTATTTTACGTTGAATTAATTAACTGCCCTTTCCAAAAAATCGATCTTTCGATTTTGTTGTAATTTGTGTATAATACTGTAGATAAAAATGAAATAAAATTAGGTGTTTTTTTGAAATGCTGATAATTCTTAACTAAGCAAAGAAGATTTACAATGAAATGTATCAAAAAATCAGGATTGTTTATTAGAGTTTTTATGTTTTGGAATTGTGTGTTGCTGTTGTTTTCAGAATTTGTGTTGGCGGCAACAACAGTAATGCCGTTTACGGTTGAGATTCCGAAACCTGTAACCCAATTTTCTGCATTAAAATATAACTGGTCAAGTGCATGAGCGTCGGCTGGGCGTTCTTCGATCACATTTCCTTTGGCGTCCAGTTTTTTTGAAAAACAAACGGTATTTAGTGTTGCGGCATTGGGGTTTTCAATCATCACTCGTCTC
>JAITIZ010000264.1 GCA_031279215.1 Planctomycetaceae bacterium | reverse complement strand
GCAACAACTCATCAGGTTCGCAGTTATCCTCACGCAACCTCAAATAGTCATCACAAATACCGTGCAGAATTTTCGCCCAAAAATCTGATTGACGGTAATAAATCATCAGACAGTTCCTTCTGGCAACCTGATCCGCGTACTGATTTATGGGTCAAAGTCGAATTTGGACGCGAAGTTTCTGTTGAAAAAACGGTAATTCATTTGAAAAAAATTCCTGATTCACAAAAAACGTGGACATCAGCGTCATTGGTTTTTTCGGACGGTTCCAAGTTTCCTATCACACTCAAACACACTGAAGAACCGCAAGAATTTGTGTTTCCGGCAAAGAAAACAAATTTTGTTCAATTAACCGATTTAAAAGAATCATTTCCGCTTGGTATTAACGGTATTACCGAATGGGAAATTTTCGGACAAGATTAACGCAATAACAACAACAACAACAACAACAACAATATAGCGTTGACTTGTTTGAAAATTAGGTAATATACTTTTTGCAGTCATCAATTTAATTTTGACCGTAGGTTGTACTTCGCTGCACCTACGGTTAATTGATTAAAGGGAATTTCTAATAACCAAGTTAACGGCGGGGTTTACCCCACACTTTGTGCCTAAAATTCAACAGTGCGGGGCAAGCCCACACCGTTAACTCCCTGTAAATTTTGAGTTTTTAGAAGTTCCCTAAACGTAAAATGATGAATGTAAGAAATATTGTTACTTTTTTCTGATTATTTCCCATTTTGAAAAGTTTACTGAATAGTTACGAATAACTACAATTATTTTCCTTGTAAAAGAAGGGTAATTCTGTTTTCAAGGTCTTTTTGTTGCGGATTTGACTGGAATGAACGTTGATAATCCGCAATAGCTCCTTGTAAATCACCGTTTTGTTCTTTCAAGTAACCGGAAGCACGAAGCGCACGATAATTCGCCGGCTCTGTTACCAAAACCGATTGCAACATCTTCACCGCTGAATCCAAACATTCCTTCGCAATATCTGTCCGGTTTTGTAATTGACA
Source organism: Planctomycetaceae bacterium (assembly GCA_031279215.1). Classification (GTDB taxonomy): domain Bacteria; phylum Planctomycetota; class Planctomycetia; order Pirellulales; family Thermoguttaceae; genus WRKP01. The sequence goes on along the minus strand of JAITIZ010000264.1, from coordinate 11,755 downwards.
GATTTGAGCGTATTCCTGATAAAGCCGCGCCAGTTCAATTTTCGGTTCTGCAGAAGTTACATTGGTGTTGTACCAATCAATCAGCAGTTTAAAAGCCGCATCCGCATTTTGCGTCTCCATGTAAAGAACCGCTAAACCACGATGAGCTTCTGTGTGATTCGGATTGTAAGTAAGGGAAAGTTGGTAATTTCGGAGTGCCTGATCGTATTGCAATTGAGCATCCGCCGACTGACCGGTTTGCAATGAAATTTTTCCCGATTGATGATAAGTTGTCGCAAGATTGTAATACGTGTCAGCATTGTTCGGCTCCGCCTTCAATGCCGCTTCAAAAGCAGCCTTGGCTTCATTGTACCGAGCTTGACCAAGATAACGTAACCCATCAGAATTTTTGTTGTACGACGTACAACCAATACAAAAAAATAGAACCAAAATAAAAATAAACCAACGCTGTGTCATACCACTCAAACAAATGATTTCAAGTAAATAGAAAATAATCCGCCAACATAAAGAATAATGTACCCAATCCCGCCTTTTAAATTGAAGCATTGAAGCAAAAGGAATAATAACAATCTTTTCTATTAAGAACAAGAGCAAAACAAAAATCGAAATTCAATGGGATAGTAGTGATATTGGCGGCATTGGTGATATTGGGCATATTGGGCATATTGAGTATATTGGTGGAATTGGGAATACAGGAGATATTTCCAAATTAAAAACCGAAATTCAAACTTACTCAACAATTATCCCGCTGAAATATCACTTCTTGTTTTCATTATTTTTTCTAAAAATCGATCTGGATTGATTTTGGGAAATTGGTTATCATTCTGTGGATGATTGAGAAATCGTTTGTGAAAATCTTGTGAAAAAGTAAATGGGTAATAACGATGTATTACAAAACTGCCGGCGAATCACACGGTCATGGAATTTTGGCTCTTGTTGAAGATTTTCCTGCCGGTCTGGAAATTGATAAGTCCAAAATTGATTTGGAGTTACGTCGTCGTCAGGGCGGATATGGACGCGGGGAACGGCAAAAAATTGAAACCGATACAGTTGATATTCTCACCGGTCTTTGGCAAGGAAAATCAACCGGCGCACCCATCACACTTTGGATCAGGAACCGTGATTACCGTATTGATACCGCACCGGAAATTACACAACCCAGACCCGGTCATGCCGATTTGGCAGGTTCCATCAAATACGCATTGCCCATCCGCCCAATTTTAGAACGCGCCAGTGCCCGAGAAACCGCCGGACGTGTTGCCGCCGGTGCTTTGGCAAAACAGTTACTCGAAAAACATGGAATTATTGTTGCCGGTTTTGTTCGGAGTATCGGTTCACTGTCATTGCCAACTCCGCCGGAAGAACTCGCCCCCAACGAATTACTGCAACGCCGTAATTCCAGCGAACTCTATACGGTTTATCCTGAACATGATACCGTGTTGAAATGGCGAATCGACGAAATCGGGAATACCGGCGATACCATAGGCGGCGTTATCGAAGTTCGAGTTTTCGGTGCGCCAATTGGTCTCGGTTCGTGTATGCAGTGGGATGCTAAACTCGATGGGAAACTCGCTCAAGCGGTTATGTCAATTCAGGCAATCAAAGGTGTTGAAATCGGTCTCGGCTTCGAATCAGCACGAACACTCGGTTCGGTAATGCACGACCCAATCGGTTATGATAACACTTTACTACAAACGCCATCTCAAGGTTTTGTACGGAAAACAAACAACGCCGGAGGAATTGAAGGCGGAATCTCAAACGGTCAGCCAATTATTGTTCGGGCAGCAATGAAACCAATCCCAACCCTGAAAAAACCTCTCGACTCAATCGACTTAAACTCAAAACAACCAATGCCAACCATCTATGAACGCAGCGATGTTTGCGCTGTTCCCGCCGCAAGTGTTGTTGTTGAAAATGTGGTTGCGTTTGAAATTGCAAGACAACTCAAATCGTAACGGTCTCTTTTTAGTCCGCCGATTTTTGTAAATGTTTTGTCCGCAGATTATACAGATGTTCGCAGATTATTTTTTGAGAATACGGAACAAAAAATAACAAAATAAATAAACCGAAAATAAACCTTGTACAATCATCATGACCTGCCTTGATAATAAACGTTATACATTTAACAATAACGTAATAATAACGCACCACTAACGTGACCTTACATGATCAAACACGGCGAATGATTTCGCTCCTGCTTTTTTTTATTCTGGGTCCTTTGTTTACGCTTGGGATTCTTGCGGGAATTGTGTTGCGCAAAATTCCCGCAAATGCACGGAAATTTGAATACAACACCGCGGTTCAAACAGGTCTGACTTGGAAAATTGACGCCGTTGAATATCGGTCATTGTATTGTACTCGATTGAAAAATGTTCGGCTGCTCGATTCTTTTTCTTCAAAAACAATCTTTTTTGCACCGGAAATTGATTGTCAATATATTGTTTCAGAAAACTTTGATAAATTTTTCCCCGATATTGAAACAAGGACAGATCATTCGGAGAATCAGATATTGCCGTTAACTGCATCAATTCGATCAAACGGATTTCAACAAATTTTTGTACCGGATTCAGTTCTGACGTTTGACCATGATACAACATCGGCGGTAACAGTTCGCGATGCACTCGAAAAAGTTCTGGCAAGATTTCATTTGTTATCGGAAACACCAATCCAATTTGTTTTTGAAAATATTGGAATTTTTAGTACCTACAGCCAAAAACGACCGGATGAAAAACCGGATAGAGTTCGGTTTGTCCGCGGTAATCTTTATCGGACAAAAAATGAAATCCGCTCCGATTGGGAATTTCAAGTTCCTGAATTTTCCGAATTGGAAACGCAACGGTTTTCTATTATCCAGAAACGGCAGGCAAACAGTTTTGAAATAACGTTACGAACAGGTAAAATCCCCCTTCCTTGTGAATTGGTTGCGGTGTTCTGTTCGGCATTCCGGCACTTCGGCAATGGAAGCCGGTTTAACGGTGAATTTTCCATCGAAAAAAATAGTAACCCGGAAATTCCGCCAACTCTCCGGTTAAAAAATGTTTCTTTTAAAGATATTGATATGGCTCCGTTTGCCAAAGAATATACTCCGTTTTCTGTTTCAGGAACAATACGGGATTTACAAATGACTCATGCGGCATTGGGTCCAAACATGTTTACGGCAGAAGGATGTTTTCAAATTGTTGATGGTTCAATAGAAAAAATCTTATTTCAACGAATGATTGAACGTTTTAATCTGATTGTCAAACCGTCTGATATTCTCGAATCGCCGCGCCGTATGATTCCGTTTACAGCGTGTGCGGTTCATTTTCGGTTACAACCGGATGGTGTTGTTTTCCGACCGGATGACTTATGGCAAAACGCATTGATGCATCAGATTCCTGATGCATCCGGACTCGGTAAAATGACCGTTTATTTTCCCGACGAAAACCGGAAACTAATCTCGTTCCACACTCTTTTTTCTATTTTCGCACCAGATACTGCTCCGGTTGTTCCATTGACACCGGGTTTGAAAAATTTGTTTTTCCTACTGCCTATTGATGATTTTCAAAACACAAATGTCCGCTCCGCAAAAAAGAATCCAATTATTGAACCGTTTATTCGTAAGGAACCGGTTCCGGTTCATGCGGAAATAAAACCGCCTGTTGCTGATCCGGTTTTACCTTCTCCAAACGTGTTGTTTATTGATCCGAAAAAAAATGTGACAATAGAACATAATAAGTAAACAATAAAATTACTAGTAATATTTCAGCCGAATTTTTATTTTAAGTACGAAATATACGTAATATTGAGAGAAAAGAATTTTTGTAATATTTCAACGGAATTTCCGTAATATATTATTTTCTATCAGCAAATCCTTATTTACGATACGATTTTATGAACCGATATTTTTTGCAATATATTATTTTATTCTGTTTGTTAATTGTTGCAGTGCAGCCGCTTTCGGCACAGATTAACCTCGACAGTTTTTACGATCTTGATAATTTTAGTACGGAAAATCCTTTACAGGCTCCGAAAAATCATGTTACGATTAGCGGGAGGTTTTACGAACAATATCTTCTTCTTGAAGTAACGATTGCGAAAAACTGGCATCTTTATTCGGTAACCCAACCGGAAGGCGGAACAATCCGATCAACCTTTCAATTCGAGTCTTCCGAATTAAAGTTGCAAAAAATACAGCCGGCAACCGAACCGGAAATTGACAGTAATGCTGTTGGATTTAACGTGGATATTGAATCGCATCACGATACAGTAATATGGATTTTGACTTTTCAACATGAATTGCCTAAAGATCAAGTTATTCGGGGAATATTGGAAGGACAAGTTTGTCAAATGGGTGAAGGAGGTGTTTGTATTCCAATTACTGTTCCATTTGAAGCGTTTTTTGATCCTATATTGGACGTAAAAAAATATCTCCAAGATTCCTTAACTGTTGCTAACCGATTTGTATTTCAGGCAGATTCACAAGTTGCAAGTTCTCAAACAACCAATTCCCAAACAATAAAATCAACAGAAAATTTCGTACCGCAAGAAATCGTACCGGTAACAGGTTTTAAAACAGCATTATTGTACGCTTTTCTTGGCGGAATTATTTTGAATTTTATGCCGTGTGTTTTGCCTGTTATTGGTCTCAAGATTTTGTCTTTTTTTGAACAAGCCGGTAAAAGCCGTATTAAAGCGTTGGTTTTGAATCTTTGGTATGTGTTGGGGCTTCTGTCTGTTTTTCTTTTTTTAGCCTTTTTGAGTTGTGGGTTGAGTATTCTTTTTACGTTTGATTTATTTAACATTATTATGGCTTGTGTGGTTTTTACGATGGCGTTAAGTCTGATGGGAATTTGGGAACTTTCCTTACCGCCGCCGCTTGGCAGTTGGCTTGGTGGTGAAACATCGGGTAAACTTTTGCAACAGGAAGGTATTTTCGGTGCATTTTTCAAAGGGATTATCACAACACTTCTTGCAATTCCGTGTGGTGCCCCATTGCTCAGTCCGGCGGTCAACTGGGCTGATATGCAAATTCGTTCCGGTCATACAGAACTGGTTTTTCTTGCTTACGGTATGATTGGACTCGGTATGGCATCGCCGTATCTTATTATCGGAGCGTTTCCCGAACTGTTACGATTTTTGCCCAAACCGGGGCAATGGATGGAAACGTTCAAAAAAACAATGGGATTTTTTCTCTTGATTGCTGTTGTTTGGATTCTTTTCTTTATACAAATCGAACGGATGTTGTCAACGGTTGCGTTATTGTTTGCTCTTTGGTTTGTCTGTTGGTTGCTGGGGCATCGCCAAATTAAGGGAACAGGAAATATTATGGAAATTGCGGTTGCGCTTATTGTTCCCGCAACAGTTATTTTGTTTTCGTTCCAAATTCCAGTCATTCAATTTCCGTACACATTAGAATCCGCAATGCAGTCACGGCTTCACGGAGATCAGGGGCAACATTGGAAACCATATACATTTTCAGAGTTTGAATCTGCGCGGACGTCGAACAAACCGGTTATTGTTGATTTTACGGCGGATTGGTGTGTTAATTGCAAAGTTTTGGAAGCGGCGGTTTTAAAAACGGATTCTATTTTGAAATTACTTGACGAGAAACGGGTTGTTTCGTTGGTTGCAGACTGTACTCGTCAAGGCGAAGCAACAGAGTTACTGAAAAAACTTGGACCCGAACAAGTTCCCGTTTTGGCACTGTTCGATCCGAACAATCCATCACAACCAATTGTGTTACGCGGATACTACACACAAAAAAAACTAATCGAGTTACTAAATAAATTGTAATATAAAATAAATTGTAATAATCAAAAACGTAATATTTCAGTGGAATTTTCGTAAATTTGTTTATGGTTGGAAATTAAAAGTAGGCGATGTTTCGGCGAAACGTTGCCTACCTTTTGTTTACCTAAATTTAACACACCAGCCTGTGAACACTAGAAAAAAAACCAGAACATAAAAATATATCTTGACATCTAACTCTAAAAGAATACAATTTTACTAATTATTGTGTTGAATCAAGAACAAGATGATTAAGTAAACGTTATCTAATGAAACGTTGTTTTTTATTTTTTATTTTCCTATCCGTTTTGATCGGAATATCCGAAATTTTTGCGGATTCTTCCTCAAAAATGTTGAATCATTTTTCGTTTCAACAAATTGCGGCTTTTCCTGATTCATCCGGTGTTGCCGGAGTATTGGCGGGCATTGACGGCGAGGCGATGATTATTGCCGGCGGTTCCAATTTTCCCGACAAACCGCCTTGGGACGGCGGTACAAAAACATATTATTCAGACATTCGCATTTTGATGTTGAACTCCGAATCTTCGCCCGTTTGGATTGACCAGCCAACACAACTTGCCAAACCAATAGCTTATTCCGCTGTTGTTCAAACACCTTTGGGAATTGTTTGTCTCGGCGGTGAAACAGCGGAAGGTCCAACAAATAACGCTTTTATTTTACGTTTCGATAACACAAAACGAATTGTTACGGTTACAGAACTTCCTCCGCTTCCGGAAGCGGAAACCGGTGCGTCTGCCGCTGTTATCGGTAATCGTATCTATTTTTTAGGCGGTCAAAACCGTAATGATTTTTCAGATAAAATGTTTTCGCTTGATCTTTCCAAACCTTCTCAAGGTTGGAGAACAGAACCGATATTACCGAAACCGGTTGCTTTTGCTGTTGCAGTAACACAATCAAACGGCGAAACAAATTGTATTTATCTTCTTGGAGGACGCTCCAAGTTACCGGAATATATTGTAACTCAATTTTCTAACGCTGTTTATTCTTTTCAACCGAAAACCGGTGTTTGGCGTGAAGAATCCCATTTGCCCATGCCGCTTTCCGCCGGTTGCGGTGCGGCGGCGGGAATTGCTTCCATCTTTCTCATCGGCGGCGATAACGGCGAATTTTTCAATGCCAATGAACAACGTCAATTTCAAATCGATACGGAAAATGATCCGATCATCAAACAAAAATTCCTTGCCGAAAAAAAACGGTTGCTTGAAGAACATCAAGGATTTCGGCGTGAAGTTTTTTTGTACAACACCATCACCAAAGTCTGGACAGTTCCGTTTCAGCTTCCAGAAGGTTCCCAGGTTACAACTCCTGCTTTGATTCGGACTTCGGATAAAAGTTCAAATATTATTATTCCGTGCGGCGAATCGAAACCGGGAATCCGAACCAATAAAATCAATTCGTTTCAAATTTTCAGTAAAACGCAGTTTACTTTAATTGATTATGGTGTTCTGGCGTTTTATATGTTGAGTGTACTTGGTCTTGGTTTTCTTTTCATGCGGACAAACGCAACACAAGGTGATTTTTTTCTTGGCGGCGGAAGGTTGCCTTGGTGGGCGATTGGAATCAGTATTTTCGCAACAATGCTCAGTGCCATTACTTTTCTTTCCATTCCGGCAAAAGCATTCGCAACAGAATGGCGTATGTTCCCGTATAATCTTGCAACACTAATTGCGGCTCCGCTTGTGATCCGATACTACCTTCCGTATTTCCGAAACATGAATCTCGGAACCGCCTATGAATATCTGGAACTTCGGTTTAATCGGACAATCCGTTATTTTGCGTCATTGCTTTTTACGTTTTTTATGATTTCACGTATCGCCATTGTTCTTTTTTTACCCTCGCTGGCACTGAATATCGTTACAGGAATTGATGTTTATTTTTGTATTATTCTCATGTCATTGGTAACAATTACATATTGTACGTTGGGCGGCATGGAGGCTGTTGTGTGGAATGATGTTATGCAGGGAATTATTCTTCTTCTCGGTGCAGTTATCTCGCTTACCGTACTTGTTTTCACCTCTCAAGGCGGAATTACCGGTTTTTTTGAAACAGCTTATACCGCCGGAAAATTTCATACGTTTGATTTTCGTTTCGATCTGACCCAACCGGTTTTCTGGGTGGTCATGGCAGGAGCAGTAGCAAACAATTTGATTGTCTATTCCAGCGACCAATCTCTGGTTCAACGATATATGTGTACAACAAATAATCGTCAAGCGGTTTGGAGTATTTGGCTCAACGCTTTGCTGACAATTCCTGTGATCTTGCTCTTTTTTCCAATCGGAACAGCATTGTTTACTTATTATCACGGAAATCCCGAACAATTCGATGTTACACTGAAAAATACGGATGCTGTTTATCCGTTGTTTATTGTCAATGGTCTTCCTGCCGGTTTTTCGGGACTTGTGATTGCTGCCATTTTCGCCGCTGCCATGTCCACACTTTCAGCAAATATTAATTCGGTTTCCGTTTCGATTTCCGTTGATTTCCTGAACAACTGGTTTCCGAAATTTTCGCAACGTTATCCTGTCCGAATTCCGCAGATTGTCGGTATTTTGTCCGGGCTTCTTGGAATGGCTCTTGCTTTATTTCTTGTAACATGGGATGTCAAATCGCTTTGGGATCAGTTTAACACTTTTCTTGGACTTTTTACCGGTACACTTGGCGGTCTTTTTATGATGGGTGTTTTCTCCAAACGGATTAATAGTGTTGGAGCAATGTCTGGATTGATTTTATCGTTTACGGTGGTTCTCGGCGTCCATTTGTACACGCCGCTTTCATTCCTGCTTTATGGTCTTCTGGGAATGATTTCCTGTTACGTAACCGGTTATGTGATCAGTTTATTTTTAGGCGGTCCCGCTAAAACAATTGTTGTAACTCAAAAATTGGAAACATAGTGTTCCTCTATTCACTTCAATTTAATTTCGTAATTTTAATTTAACATCAATTTAATTTTATTAACACAATCCGATCATGACCCAATTTCAAGGACTTATTGCGGCAACTCACACGCCTTTTCAGCCAAACGGCAATCTCCATTTAGATATCGTTCCGAAATACGTTCAATATCTTCTTGATTGTAAGATGGATGCGTTGTATGTGAACGGTTCAACCGGTGAAGGAATCAGTTTGAGTGTCGGCGAGCGTCAAGCAACACTTGAAGCGTTTGTCCATGCGGTTGACAGTAAATTGCCGATTATTGCCCAAGTCGGAAGCAACGCCCTTACGGATTGTCAAGAATTAGCGGCGCATGCGGAAAAAACCGGTGTTGTGGCGATTAGTGCTTGTGCTCCGAGTTATTTCAAAATTACAACAACCTCATTGCTTGTTGATTTAATGAAAGAAATCGCTGCTGCGGCTCCTAATACGCCATTTTATTATTATCATATTCCGCGATTTACCGGTCTTTCTATTGAGATTGGTCGGTTTCTCCGTGAAGCGGAAACAAAAATTCCGACCTTATGCGGAATGAAATATACTGATACAAAAACATTCGAATATCAGGAAGCTCTTGAATATGGTAATCGGAAATTGAATATTCTTTGGGGTTGTGACGAAATGTTGTTATCGGCGTTGGTTGTTGGTGCGTCTGGAGCTGTCGGTTCAACTTATCCGCTTTGCAACATTATTTCACGCCGGATTTTGAATGCCTGGAATGAACGGGATATTGAAACAGCAAAACTCTGGCAACTCCGAAGTTGGGAATATGTCAAAGTGTTATGCCGTTATGGTGATTTGTTGTCCGGTCAACGGATTTTAATGAAATCATTAGGGCTTGATTTAGGACCATGCCGTTTACCGATTGAAATGATGTCCGAAGAAACCGGAAAAAAAATGTTAGCAGATCTTAAAACAATCGGTTATTACGACTGGCAAGATAGATAATCGTAATTGAGAATATATCGTTAAACGTAACAGTCTATTTTATTAACGACCACATAATTGAAATCGTCCGCAGATGACGCAGATTATTTTAAAAAGTTTTTTGAAAATAATTTTCTATCTTTTTTGTCTATTCTTCCTTTGTTTGTTTCGTTTGTGTCGTTATTTCGTACTCTCAAAAAAGAACCCTTGAAAATCCACGAATATCTGCGGACGAAAATAGACAATTACCTTTTTTCTTGTTGGGCGTTGGTTTCCGGTTGGGAATGTTCCGATGCGGTCAAACAAATTAGAACCAGATAACCTTGTGATTCTTTTTCTTTACGGGCTTTTCGGATTTGGGCTGTTTTTTCACCTTTTTTAGCCCTATCTAAAAGATACTTAAATTTTTATTTTACCAAGAGTTACAGAAGTCGGGGCGACTGGATTTGAACCAGCGGCCTCTGCGTCCCGAACGCAGCGCTCTAGCCAGGCTGAGCTACGCCCCGATTTATTACAAATCAAAATGCTCAAAATGTTTAAGTATTGTACTGACTTGTTTTTTTATGTCAAGACGGCATGTTGTTGCGTTTTTATTTATGTTTCGCATAATACCACCGGTACAACCTTTCGGAAAAAAAATTGCCTACAATTATTTACCTTGTGAGTACAAATTCGAGAGGTAGGCAACATTTCCGGTAAAACATTACCTACTCTTTGAATTACTGTGCATAACCAACCGTAGGCAGAACCACAGCACAACATCAACATATCTATCGACAACGGCATTCAACGGCATTGGTACCAAAAGGGCAAAGCGATTTCAGGGGACATCATCCGGTATTGGTGAACGTCGAAAAATCCGAACCGCATGCATCATTTTCAATAATTCATCAGTTGATTTAGGACGGTCTTCCGGTTTTTTAGCGAGCAACATTTTCAGGATTGCCGCAAATTCGGGAGTCACATTTTTATTACGTTGTGTTACCGGCGGCGGCGGTGTAACCAGATGTTTATTCAGTAAATCGCTCATTGATTCACCGGCAAAAGGAAGGCGTGTGCTGAGAAGTTCGTAAAAAGTACAACCAAGACTGTAAATATCAGCATGAGGACTAGGCGGAAGTCCGCGAATCTGTTCCGGCGACATATAACTGGCTGTACCTTGTGTTTTGGATTTCATTGCGAAAAGTCTGCCAAAACCCGTAACAATCCGGCGAGCAAGTGCAAAATCAATTAATTTCATTTCACCGGATTCATTATTGAACAGAAAATTGTCCGGCTTAATATCACGGTGAACCCAGCCTTGTTGGTGAAGATAAAAAAGTGCTTCCACCATTTGAGGCATTAATTTCGGAAGATAGGTACAATATTGCGAATAACCGCGGTTGATCCACATTTTCAAATTCGGAGCGGAAAACCATTCCATTACGAGATAAGGCATTTTTTGATGCCAATCAAAATCAAGAACACGAATTAGTTTCGGATGAGAAAATTTTGATGCGACATCGTATTCCCATTTAAGGATTTGAATTTGATCTTTTTGTTTGGTATATTGGTCTAACAGTGTTTTGATACCAACAAATTTACGGTTTTGATCATCATAAGCCTGCCAAAGCCGACTTGACTGGCCCGTGTTGACCACATTTAAAAGACGGTAAGAACCCAAATAACCAATAAAAGCAGAACTCATAATTTTCAAAAGTGAAAACAAAAAATTGAGAAATTAATTTGGGGTTTAGTGTACCTGTTTTCATTCAAAAAAACAAGAATCAATAAAATTTTCCTTTTGATTTTATCTGCGGATTTTTAGTACCATGAAAAATTTGATGAAATGTTTCATTTGCGGCAACACCTTTTCCGAAAACTCGCCCGAAGCGGCAATGCCGTTTTGTTCGCAACAGTGCAAATTACTTGATGCCGGACGATGGCTTGATGAGGAATACGGATTACCTATTGAAAATGAAGAATCCATTCAACAACCCGAAGAATTTTTTGAAAATCATTCCTAATCGAATATTGGCGATTCAAGTTGTTTCCTACCAATAGTCCGCAGATTACGCAGATTTTCGCAGAATTTCGATATTCGGTAATATATCAGTGGAACTTTTTT
>JAITIZ010000214.1 GCA_031279215.1 Planctomycetaceae bacterium | reverse complement strand
AGTAGGAACGCAGGCGTCTCGCCTGCCCTGTTTTTTTACAAAAAACGCCTAAATATGCGGTCGAGACGACCGCGTTCCTTCTAACAATAAATTTTTACATTAGGTTTTTAGAAGTTCCCATCAGTGAAATTTTTGTTTTTTGATCTTAACCCCGCTAGGGGTGGATAGTAGTTGATAGTTGATAGTTGGAAGCGGATAGTGTTTAGTGTTGCAAGCGGAAAGCGGAATTATATTGCTAATCGGTTACGGATTTTGCGCCAGAGGGCAAGTAAAATACCAAACATGACAAAGCAAAAGAGCATGACCATACCAATAATAAATCCGCCAAGTTCGAAAATAGATTCCATTGATGTCCAAACCGGTTTCCACCCAACAACAAGTCCTACTGTTGCTAAGCAAAGAAACGGTCCGTAAGGAAATTCTCGATTTCGTCCGGTTATCATGTTTAAGACCCCCAGAATTAGTCCTGCAAACGGAGCGAGGAAAAAAATTAAAATACACGATTGCCAACCGAGAAACATTCCGATCATTCCCATTAAAGTAACATCACCGAATCCCATTGCCTCACGTCCTAACACCGCACCGCCAATCAACCGGATACTCCAAATTAAAATCATTCCGCTCGCCATACCAATTAACGCTGTAAATAATCCCATTGATGCGGCGGCAGAAGTTGAAACAATTACAGCAAACCCCAATGACCCCAAAACCGCAGCAATAACCAACCATTTTGTTCTGGGGGAACGATACAACCAACGGCAAAATATTACGGCTGCTTTACGAAACGGAAGTTTGGCATACCAGATACGATGAAGCATAGCAAAACACCAAAATGACCAAAGCAAACTTAATAAAAGTGTTATTTTGATTTTTCCTGTTGGTGTTGTGAGTTTATGTTGGGTGTTATGAACTGGGTTGGGGCTGCAAATATTCAGCGGAACTGCTTTGGGAGCAGTTGTCTGCCGAATATCGTAATATTCCATTGGATTTTTTCCCGTCTCGCGCGGAGAAGTTAAAACTATTTCATTGTGTATTTCTGTTGCGGGGAGAAACGTTTGCGGAAGACACGCTGCCAGAACAAGTCCCAAAACAGTACCGGGAATTGTCAATGCATCGGGAATAATCATATCATCAATATCAATCAGCGACGCCATCAGAAGAAATGTGAAAAAAATAAGATGAACACAAAAACGTAAAAAAACCGTTTCCCATGTTTCACGCACAGTAATTCCTTCCGGCAAAAGCATTTGTTGTTGAACTTCCCACACAAACAGCCAAACACAACCGATTGCGGTAAAAAGTTCCGCAAAAAACGGACGTACCCAAAACCGAGGTGATTCCAAACCGGGTAAACATTCGGTTTCGGAAAGTAATTTGAGGCGTGTTCCAATCCGGCTCAAGGAAATCCAACCAATAATAGGAACAAAATCAAACCAGATTTTGGCAAACGGTTCGGGATTTTCTGTTGGTTTCTTTTTCTTTCTCCGTTCTGCCGGAAAAGAAACAGAGTTGAGCCGATCAATAAATTCCAAAGGCAAAACACGCCAAGGGGAACGAAAACGCGGTGTCCAACAAAAACAATCAACAAAATAATTCGTTAGACTTCCCAAAAACGCACCGAAAATAAAAAAAATAATAACAGCAATTACGTGTTCCATAAATGTAGTATTGGATGAATGATAACAATCTATGTTCGTATTTAATACATCAACCGATGGATATACTCATTGGATATACTCATTGCACATTGAAATTCGGTTTTATACTTTTCACACTTTAAATTTCGGTATTCGTTTAGTTTGATCACTTTGTTGGAATTTGTTGGAATTTGTTAGAATTTGTTAGAATCAGCATTTTGTCAAATCGGCGCACCAAGAATCCACAATAAAAGGGATATTGACGTTACGATCTATATGTTCTAGGGCGTCGAGTGTTCGTTCTAAACGTTGGGCGGCTTGTTGGAGATTATTTTCGCGGCGTTCGTGATTAACGGCGGTTTCTTCTTTTTGACGCGGGGGTTCTGCTTTTTTCATTTTTTCCCGAAAAAAATCAATCGCCAAATTGAAAACTAACCGAAGACGCCGACGGCGTAATGGAGCTTCTTTACCGACTTTTTCAACAAATTCGTTCAATTTTGCGGCTAAGGCAACGGAATTTAAATAAGATTTTGAGAGAGCGGCGTTTAGGTCATTGCGGATAATTTCAATATCATCATCGAAAAAATCTTTTGCCTGATCGAGACTTCCTCCGGCACGTCGGGCTAATATGAGTGATTGTTCCAATGTTGCGGCAATACCTTGATCAACTAAAAGCGAGCCAAGAATTTGGGGGGACAGCGGCGCAAAACGAATAATTTGGCAGCGGCTGCGAATAGTGGGGAGTTGTTTTGTGGTTGAGGTTCCGATCAGAATAAACAAAGAATCCGGCGGCGGTTCTTCCAATGTTTTGAGCAGGGCGTTGGCGCCTTCGGCATTGAGAAAATCGGCATCATTAATAATTGCGGCTTTGCGGTGTCCGAGAAACGGTGTTCGAGAGATATTGTAGCACAAACCGGATTGACCGCGATGTTCTTTATCACCGATCAACAACTCCAAGGGCAAAAATGATTTATCGAGTGGTTTGGAGACGTAGTATAAATCGGGGTGTGGTGAAATGAAGTCTTCTACGGTAATTTCTTTTTCTTTACTGGAAGATTTATCGGATTTCTCTTTTTTGGATTTTTTTTCATTTTCGGTGTTGTGTGATTTTTGGGGCGGGTCATTTGGTTTTTTTTCGGTGTTATCAGTATTTCCGAACAGTCGGCAAGAATCACAAACACCGCACGGATCAATACTATCATTACCGTTTCCTTTACAAAGAAATCCTTTTGCGAGAGCGATTGCGAACTTACGTTTTCCGATTCCGGACGGTCCGACAAAAAGAAAACTTCCTGCTAATCGTCCGCGTTGTTGTGCCTGCAAAAAGCGTTGAAAAATTGCGTCGTGTCCTTTAATTCCCTGCCAAGCCATGATCATTGAAAAACGAAAACAAAAATCGCTAATTATAAATTTTTTGAATTATCAAAACGAACCGGTTTCCGCAACCTGAATCTTAATCCCATCATAACATATAATCGATCAAGTACAAGTGAATGTAACTGAGTAGTTGAGAGTTGAGAGTGCCGCAAGCGGAATTATTGCCATTTAGGTAGTAATCCGCTTGCGGCACTATCCACTCTCAACTACTCTCACACCCCTAGCAGGGTTAAGATCGAAAAACAAAAATTTCACTGATAGATTACAAACTTTTTAAAATAATCTGCGAAAATCTGCGAAAATCTGCGGACGATTTCAATTATGTGTAGGAAAATTTTGTTGAAATATTACCAAATTTTTAAAATATTTTGAAAAATATCCAGAAAAAGACGAAACATCTAATTGACGGTTTAAACTTTTTTGATAAACTGTGAAACTTAATCGGTTGCGATTTGTGTTTTTTTGCCGCTTGTTTTGCGGCAAACGAATCGCAACAATTTCAATGAAACCTTATAAAATAAGGAGAATGGCAATGAAAAATGTAATGACGTGTTTG
>JAITIZ010000213.1 GCA_031279215.1 Planctomycetaceae bacterium | reverse complement strand
GTTTTTAGAAGTTCTCACAAATTATTTTTTTGAGAAATAAACATAACGAAATAATGAAATAAATGAAAACAGGATACCGTAATAATAAGGTTCAAGAATATTTCAACATTATACTGTATTACACTGTTCTTCCGAGACTTACGAGATTGCCCTTGTCAATTCTGGAAAATTTGTTATTCTGTATAGACAAGTTTAGGATGTTCGTTTTTTCATTTTCCTGTGATTGTATAAAAATAAACGATTCAACTTCGTTTTATAAATAAATTAATTGTTCTATCTTTTCTTACATTTTCGGTATTTCGGACTAACGGAAACAACCAAACCGGTTACCAATTACTAACTTTATCGAATTAGGAGAATTTCAGTGTTTTCAATACAAATTCATGACAGGATGGCTCATTTCCTTTCCTTAATCATTTGTGTTCTATTCGTTGTTGTGGTTTCTTCGGTTCCGGCGCAAACACCGGCAGAAAAAATCTTCCCGGATTCTACCAAGGGATTTTTGTCAATCCGTAATCTCAAAGAACTCGGCAAACAATGGAATAAAACTCAAATTGGTATTCTGATGAATGATCCGATTATGGAGGCGTTCAAAAAAGATTTGCGGGAACAACTCAACCATCGGATGGAGGAAAATTTCGGACTTACTCTGGATGGTATTGAACAACTTCCGTCCGGTGAAATTGCAATCGGAATGATTGCTATTCCCAATCAAGTTCCCGGTTATGTTTGTACGATGGATATTGCGGACCGCCGGCAAGAAACAGAAGATTATCTGAAACGATTAACCGATAAACTGACCAATGCCGGTGTTAAACGAACAACCGAACAATATAAAGAACATGAAATTGTTATTTTTGCGTTCCCGGAGTCTTCCCAACCGGCAAAGGCGGATAGTCCAAAACCCAAAGGAATCCCAATAACCACTGAATCGGTTGACCGTTTTGCTTATTATTTTATCAAAAACAATTATCTGATTATTTCAGACCAGAAAGATTTGCTCAAACTAATTGCGGACCGAATCGACAATCCAACCGAAAAATCATTGGCGGATGTTGAAGATTACCAGGCAACTCTGAAACGTTGCCTTGATGATATGCCGAAAGATTCCGAACCGCTTATTCGATGGTATCTTGAACCGCTTAATTACGGTGAATCAATCCGTGTTCTGGTAAAAGGGAGCCTTGTTGAAAAACGCCGGAATAAACCTTCTATTTTTACAATTCTGAAACAACAGGGTTTTGATGCAATTCGGGGAATTGGGGGTGTTGTGAGTATTAAGGCGGAGGACAAGGAAACCGTTTGCCGAATATTTGTGTACACAAAAAAACCTTATAAATTAGCGATGCAGATGTTTGTTTTTCCTGATGCGACCAATTTTGCTCATCCTAATTGGATGCCTTCGGATTTAGCCCGTTGTACAATACTTTTTGTTGATCCGCTTGCTATTTTTGATCATTTTGGGACATTATTTGATGCTTTGGTCATGCAGGGCGAAACCGGTGCTTGGAACGATATTATCAAGGGGATTGAAGTTGATCCGTATGGACCGCAAATCAATATCCGTGAGGAAATACTGGTCAATCTTGGTCAACGTGTTCTTGGTATGTCCAAATATACTTTACCAATCACTCCGACTAGTGAAAGTGTTGTGGTTGCGGTTGAGTTGAGAGAAGGAAAAGATCAGAACATGATTAAGGCTTTGAAAAAACTTTTCGAAAATGATCCGGAAATGCAGCCGATCAAACATCGGTCTTATATTCTTTGGCAGCGTGTTCCGGCGGAAGACGTGATTCAACCTTTTAGCGGACCGAGCGGGGTTCCTAGTCTTGTCGATACCGCTTCAACAACAGGTGCCAAAACAATTCCGGTTGCAGCAAACAACCAAGAAATTGATTCACCGCCGGTTTTTCCAGATGGTTCTGTTACGGTTGCCAAAGGATGTTTATTTGTTTCGACAAACGGTGACTATCTCAAAACGATTCTGGATCGTCTTGATTCGGAACAAAAATCAACTATTAAAAATGTACCTGAATACAAAGAAGTTGATAATATTTTTACCAATATGGGAATGACGGACAAGCCGCATTTTCTACAATTCTTTTCACGAACAGACAAAACGTTACAACCTACTTACGAATTGGTACGGCAGGGCAAAATGCCGCAATCTCAGGCAATTCTCGGTAAAATTATTAACGCTATTTTTGTACCGGAAGACAAAGAAAGTATTCGTCCGCAAAGTTTTGACGGTAAAAATTTACCGGAATTTGATAAAATCAGTCATTATTTTGGACCTTTGGGTTTTTACGGGATTTCTGAAGAAAACGGTTATTTCTTCAAGGGTTTTCTGCTCGAAAAAAAGGACGAAGATAAAATCGGACCCAATCGAAAAATTGAAGAAAAACTTCCTGAAAAAAAACCGGAAGAAAAAGTTGACGAGAAAATAGAAGAGAAAATGGAAGAAAAAATGGAAGAAAAACCTGAAGGGAACCCAGAGGAGAAAATTGAAGAGAAAAAAACCGAAAACACATAAAAAATAATTTTAGGTGAAAAATAAAATTACGGAAATCATTGAACATTGAATTTCAAGTGTTAGACAAATACTTGAAACATTTCTTCGTTTGTTTAATAGACCTTTTCTCTAACCTTATTTTGTTTTTTTTAAGATTGCACTTTCGTAACTTTCGTTTTATTGTTATTCTTCTCGGTGTGTTTCTTTTTTCTTTCCTTTTCTTTTTAACGGATTTTTTCCTTATGTATTCCCCCGAAGTTACCAAAGCTCTTACAACAAAGTGCTCGCCAATTTAAAAAGTTTTTTGGTGTATCGAAACCGATATTTTTCCAATTGCTCGCTATTCTCCGTGTTGCCGATTCCGAGCGTCATCAGTTTGGCGGTCGCCCGATCCGCATCCCCTTAGAAAATAAACTCCTTTAGACACTCCAATATTGGCATGAATACCGCACAATGGAACATCTGCCTATGAATACAATACGGTAGTCTGCCATATTCATAATGAAATTGTTTGGATCGAAAATGCCCTCATCCAAGATGACACTTTTTGTCTGCAAGGTAAAAAAGTCCTCCAAAATTCCGATTCGCCCTATCAAACGGTTGCGGTGGATGCGACCGAACATCCGGTAGAACATCCTAAAAAAAACAAAAAGATTGGTACAGCGGCAAGTGGTACAGCGGCAAGAAAGGACAACATACGATTAAAATGCAATTGGTTATCTGTCTTGTAACATTGACGATTATTTGTCTCGCTCAAGCAGCAAAAGTATCTACACATCTTTTTGGTCATTTTGTTTTTTTGTTGGTATTTTTTTTGCGGTCATGAGTTTCGAGTTGGTGTCCTTTTTCAGATTGGTCATTTTGGGGAGTTCCGTGGGCATCCCCTGTCAGAATTTCGAGAAAATTTGAATTTGTTGTAATATATCAGTGGAATAATTTTTTTGGTTCTATTTTCGCGGCATTTCGTTAATCTCTTATGTTTTCTTAGTCCCGCAGGGACGAGATGTGCATAACCGTAGGTGTAGCGCAGCGCAACCTACGGTCAAAATCCCGCCATAACAAAGCCCCGCACGGGGCGAGATTATTGATAGTTGAGAGTGGAGAGTTGATAGTGGATAGTGTCGCAAGCGGATTACTACTTAAACGACAATAATTCCGCATGCGACACTATCAACTATCCACTCTCAACTATCAACTATTATCTCGCCCTTGCAGGGCTTTGGAAAATGAGGGAGTTCCTGCTCCGGCGGTTGCGCTTCGCTTCACCGCCGGTTATGCATTTCACACCCCTAGCGGGGTTAAGATCACAAAATAAAAATTCCACTGATATATTACAAAATAAATACTGAAAACAAATACTGAAAACAAATACCGAAAATGAAAACCGAAAATTCAAGTAAGAGTAGTTTAAAATTATTCCACTGATAGATTACGGTTATTGTTCCTTGTTGTTTTTCAGGCACGGCAATTGTCGTGCCTCCCCTCTTGCCAGGTTATAAAACTGCGATATACTTTCTGATTCTAATTGTTTTCCTTCCAAATTTTAATGCCATAACCGGTATTGAGTACGAGTTGTATATGCTGTTTGGGGTGTTGGTACGTTTTCAGAATTACGTTGTGTTGCTAGGTGTCGGTAACAGGGAATTTTAATTTTAAAATTTCAACACTTACCAGTATTAGTATTAACGAAGATAAAAATCGGAGTATTTTATGACTGTTGATAAAAGTTTACGAACACGAAAGGGAATTGTCCGGGCGCGAAATGTTTTGACTCGTGCTGAACGAATCGAAAAATTATTGCAACAAGATCGCTGGACAGAAGAAGACGGACCGTTTAGTCTTCCTAAAGTCCGTGTTTATAAAATTGTTGTGAAAAAGAAGAAAAAGAAGAAAGGTGAAGAAGAAACTGCTGCTGCAGGTGCTGCTCCTGCAGCTTCGGCTGCCGCTAAAACCAAAAAGAAATAGCATGCCGGTAATTCATAACCAATCATGTAAAAATAAGTACATTTTTTTGTGTACTTATTTTTTGTTATGTTGATTGTTGTGTTATGGTAAACGTGTTGGTGCCAAGATTATTTCGGAACGCAATATCTCACACAATAAAACGGTAACCGGTTCTTTTATAAACGTTCACATAATCACATAACATAATAATGATTTGCCCCGCACTCAGAAAAGACAACTTCATAGTTAATAGTTATGAGTGAATAGTTCGCAAGTGAATTTATAACCATTATGGTAAAAAAACTCCTCTTGCGATACTATCAACTATTCACTCTCAACTTTTAATTACTATATGTTGTCTATTTTAGGACGAAAAAAAATATTAATTTATTGTCTGTGAGGGGTTAGCAAAACAGATAGTTACTCAAACAGGCGGTTTAAGATTTCTAATAGTATCAACAGGCGAGTCGTCTGATCCGACTTTTTCTAGCGGAGCAGTATCTTTACCAGTCGGCATACTTTTTCCTTCTTTATAAGTTCTTAATGAATCACGTTGTTCTCTAAAATCCTTTCTTACTTGATCTTCTTTTATTTGACCGGCAGAGTCGCCGACAATAAAAGGTTTTACAAAAATAGAGGAATCAACGGAACAAGAGAACTCTTCACAAAATGTAATTATACTATTCAAGTTACATTTTTTGTGGTCGGGTAAAAAATCATCTTCTACCGGTGATTTTGCACAAGAATCAATCCAAAAAATAGGATAGGATTTATCGGAAAGTACACCTTTAAGTTCGTGCCTTCCTGAATACTTTACGTTATCCTTCAAAAAAGTAGAATACACTTTTTCATGATTATCTTTTTCTGATTCCGCAAGAAGCCAAAGCAAATCCAACGAAATAACTAATTTTCGCGATGATGAAAACTTTGTTAAACGAAACCCAATGTCAATAGAAGCCCCCACAAAATCAATGATAGGTTTATCTTTATGTTTATCGTCGAGCAAAACAATACGATTATTAATGGGAAATCCGGCAAGCCATACCGTTCCTTTACATGAAACTCCATATTGTTGTAATATATTTTTGTTGTAATCAATGAGTGCTTGACGAAATGCCCGAACATGTTCCAAAGTTTGAGAGGGATCAGTAAGTGGTGCGTAAAATAAAATTTCATCACCGACAAACTTCCACAATGTCGGACGTATTATCTTTGTAATAGCATCCGGTGCTTGTGATGAAGAAAGAGATAGATAAGCGTGATCAAAAGTACCAGGAAATTCTTTATAAAACCGTTCGAATAAAAGGCACCAGTCCTCATCGCCATTCTGATGACGCATTTTGGTTTTATAAGCAGTTGCTCCCTCAATATCTACCGAAAAGAAAATACAAAGAAGCCAGTCATAATTTCGTGATTTCTGTAGAACATCCACATCCATAAGAGTTGCCCAATAAGGATTCTATTGTAAATTAAGTGATTGTTTTCTGCTACGTATAAGTTCCAAGGGTAAGCGAAATAAAGATGCCAACCACTCATCGTTTTGGTTTAGTTTATATTTTTCGACAAATAGGGTTTCCGGCATTAAAAACCCCAATGCAAAATAATAAGCCTCTTGTTCAATTTGGGCATCCCCTTTTTGGTAGGCATAACTCATTTCTTCTGCATGCAAAACATAATGCCCCAACTCGTGAGCAAGAACATAACGAGTTTGGTCAAACGGAAGATAAGCATGAAGAATAATATCAAAATCTTCTGTTTTATGAACATAAATAGAATTATCTAAAATACCTTTTTCCGAAAACTGTTGAAACAGAGCAAACGTAATATCGTGAATAGTACCGCCGTTACAAGAAACAAGTTTACGAAGGTCAAAATCAAGCGACATCTTCACTTCCGCCGCAATACGTTCTCCCGTCTTAATAAAAGCAGCCGCAGAACGATTTATTGGTTTCATCGGCTTATACTTATTTTTCTGATTAAGCAGTAAGTCCAAGTCCATTGCCGTAAGTTGATAAAAGGTTAGAATAAGTAAAGAATAAAAAACACCCCAAAAAACCGAATTTTCCCAAAAATTACCTTTTAGGGAACTTCTAAAAACCTAATGTAAAAATTTATTGTTAGAAGGAACGCGGTCGTCTCGACCGCATATTTAGGCGTTTTTTGTAAAAAAACAGGGCAGGCGAGACGCCTGCGTTCCTACT
>JAITIZ010000176.1 GCA_031279215.1 Planctomycetaceae bacterium | reverse complement strand
CGTAGGAATATTCTACCGTTTCTTTGGGAGTTTCAACCTTAACAAGACGATTACGGTGATCCCAATAATATTTTGTTGAACCTTTGGAAATGCGGTTTCCTTCATTATCGTAATTATATGCAGATTCTCCGTCATTTAAGAGCCGGTTATTTTTGCCGACATTAAAATTGGTACGATTACCATTCAAGTCATAACGAAACCGTTGAACCGGTTGCTTCATTGACGTTGCAGAAACAATTTGATTTGTTTTATCGTAATCAAATTGCCGTTTGTCATTATCGTAATTATATGAAACAATAATATTTCTCATAATAGTATCTTTCCTAAAAATTGTCCTAAATTCTATTATCGTACCGATAATTTTAAGTCATTTCAAAGTTGGCTATACTAAGTTGGCTATACTAAGTTTACGGACAAGCGCAGCAAGACTCAAATTTTGAACATTTTTATCGTTTTTCGAACATTATAGAAACGATAATTTGCTTTATTTCTTGTTGTTCTTTCTAAAAATTGTCCTCTATCATATCGTACAGATAATTTTAAGTCATTTCTAATTTCCTGAACAAGCACACTATTTAAGGATTAGTACTATATTCGTCAAGTAGTTGCTTTACAAAGTGGCTTTCCCCATATTTTAAGAAAAGCAATTTTTTATATTCATTGTATCCCTGTTGAGCAAGTTTAAATTCTTCCAATGCCAATAGCTCCAATTCATTAGGAACAGAAAGCAATTTTACATTACTATGTTGATTCGTTCTATATGTCAAAGCTCCATCATACATAATACAACTGAATGCCCTCTCTAAATGCCCTGCATCTTGAGTAATTGATAGAATTTCGTTTCTTTTCGAAGGGATTCGTAATGCTTCTGGGTTTGTCATAAAATTAGTCTTGGATAGACTAGAAGGAGGAACAAGGAAAATATACAAAGAATAAAATATGAAACAGATCACAATTCCACAGCCTAAGCCACCAATAAAACATATCCTATTGTTTAAATACATCTATACACCTTTGAAAAATGAAGCTACTAAGGAACTAAGTAGTTAAAAGTTTATAAAAAATTGTCCAATAAATTCGTAATATAATGTTGTTGTCATCAATGAATTGATCCGATCTTGTATTT
The DNA here is from genome assembly GCA_031279215.1 of Planctomycetaceae bacterium. Classification (GTDB taxonomy): domain Bacteria; phylum Planctomycetota; class Planctomycetia; order Pirellulales; family Thermoguttaceae; genus WRKP01. The sequence continues at coordinate 3,003 of JAITIZ010000176.1, read as the reverse complement.
TCAAGTGTAGGCAAGTATACTTCTGGTTTATGTTCGATGAATTATAGACTTTTTTGAAATCATTGTTGTCTTTGATTCGGAAAGTCAAATGTATGACTGCCAGAAGTATATAAGCATTAAACAAGCGAATAAATGTTTTAAATATTCATTTTATGCTTGAATTTCAAGGATTTTCGTGTTTTTTAGTTTTCATCTGATTTTTTTGTTCATTTATTGACAATCATAAGATTTGTAAAAAAATATCGTTACTCATTAGTTTTTTTACTTCGCTTATTTAATATCTAAATGAAATAATAATTTCAATCGTTGATTCAACTATAAACTTTTTACAACACTGCCTCACAAATGTGAGAAAATTATCTAATAAGAGTACTATTTTTGTAATCGTAAACATATTCTACCGTTTCTTGTGGTGTTTCAACTTTAACCAGACGATTACGGTAATCCCAAAAATATTTTGTTGTTCCTTTGGAAATTCGATTGCCTTCGTTGTTGTATTCAATGTTTAACATGATTTTCTTTCGAGTGAGTTTAATTTATCTTACCAACCAGATTATCAATGATCAATCTGCGGTCATTGTATGCACAAGACTCAATTTTTGAACAATTTTGTAGCTTTTTGAATATTACAAAAACGATGATTTACTTCATTTCTGATTTATTGGACAAACGCACAAAACACAAATTTTGTACTAATTTTTCGTTATTCTTTTCGATTTTGAAATTCAATTGAATTTTTTCCCGAATCTATTTTGTGATCCGGCGTTTTCAGTTCTTGGACAGGAGCGGTAGCGGCACTCTTTAAACAAGCACAACGTTTACAATCACAATTCGCATTTAAAACATGGTATAGTGTGATGAGTGCATTCAATGAATGTAATGAATTAACATCGAAAGACTCGCCTTTTTTTTGTGCTTCCCATTCACGATCAATAGATTCCTTCCATCTATTAAAGACTAAATTGGCTTTTTTTTGCCCTTCATATTCTAAGGGGTTGATATAATGCATTAAAGGATACTGATCAATGGGAAGAGATTCTAAACTCCCGTTTTTTATTCTATTTACTATCTCACTACCCCATGAGTTCACTCTTAAAAAATAAGTGAAACGATAAGATGCGCATGGATCGTAATAGCAGATTTTATTTTTTTGTGGGTGTTGCCCAATATGTTCATCACACATATTGATCTTGTTAAGAGAATGCGTAAAAATTAACAACTCTTCCAAGAGGATTTGTTTTGTCTCTTCTGATGTTGCTTCCAACAACTTCATTATAGTACAATATTCTTTTTCAATTTCATCTCCATTTATAAGATTGTAGGGGTAACACACGAAAACAAACGCTATAACCAATATTAATTTTTTCATCGTAATGGATAACATATCTTTAGGATATGATGTAAGTTGATTGAAAACAAATAAGTTGCAAAAATAATTTTGACATAAGTTTATAGGGAAACACCGAAGAAAAATGTGAACACTTGCATGTCGTTATCTTGTTGTTCCTTCGTTATAGCATTCGCACTTTAAAATTAGACTTTTTATATTTTGCCGTAAAATACATATTGTGGAATAAACCATGAATTAAAAGCCTCAATTTAAAGTACGAAATAGTATAAGATACGTTATTAGTGTTTTTGCCCAAAGTTTTTGCTCATTTTTAGTGTTATAAATTTACTGTAACTCGGTTGGTTTCAACGAGTTACGATGTTGTTTTCAAGCAAAAAAATTTTTATTGTCGCCCCCAATTCCAATGAACAGCTAAAACAGGTACGTACAACAATGTATTAGGCAGGGTTAATATTTGCTAAAAATTGAGTACGAGCTGGGTTGCTATGATATACATCCCAGAATTCAACAACTTTCTGGAGGTTATATGCATCTACCGGGAACCCAGGTTTGGTTGCGCTCATTTCTGCGGAATATGCGGGATCAAAAATATTGTTGTGATAGTGACTCCACTTTGTTCTCATTTCAATTATCGTTATAGTGACATAACTTATGGCAATATCAGCTTTGCTTTTTGAATCATAAAGAATGCCTTCAAAAAACTGCATACCATATATCATATTCATTGTTGTAGCGATTCCACCAAAATAGTGAAATGTTTGTTCGTGTTTAAACAATTCATCAACATAATCTTGAACGGTTGCTCCATGAGTCCCTGCCATTAAATCAATAAGAGGATGTTGAGCTGTTACAGAACCACCTATCAAACGATATCTAAACTCAAATTCTATTTTCCATTTACATTCAGGATTGGGCTCAGGAGCTAGTGAAGACGATCCCCATGCAGCGACCTTATAATCGACTACTCCCCAACCCACTCCTAGAGTTGCCCACGTGTATGAAGCAGCTGCCCATATGTGAAAAGCTGGAATTTCCAAAGTATCAATTCTTTCAAATTTCTGGCTACTTTGAGAGGCTACAAGTCCATATAGATCAACCCATTTATTTGTATGGTTACCTACATATTGGGTAAGGTTCATGGAACGACTCATAAACCCAATTGGATCTTCAGAAATCCATCGTCCGATTTTTGCGTCGTACCATCGATTGATATTCCACTGTAAACCAGTTACTTCGTCAGTCATTTTACCCGTGTATTTGAATAGGCTATCAGTATGACCGGTTTTTAAGAGTAGTTGCCCGAAAGCATTGTATTCGAAATGGACGGCAATGCCGTTACCGATTAAATCACGTACTGTGCCAAGATGGTCACATAAGGCATAAACGGAATTTTGTGCGATTAACTCATCTTGTTTTGCACCCCAAAGGAATTTATTTGTTACAGAACCGTTTTTATCAAGCGTTATAACGATCTGCCAGCCATCATGTACAAAATACTCAATTCCTTTTGAGGTGGAACGTTTTACTAAACGGTTTTTGTAATCGTAAACAAATTCGACCGTTTCCTGCGATGTTTCGATTTTAACAAGACGATTGCGATGATCCCAAAAATATTTTGTTGTTCCTTTGGAAATTCGATTACCTTCGTTGTC
>JAITIZ010000168.1 GCA_031279215.1 Planctomycetaceae bacterium | reverse complement strand
GAGCAAAGCTTTTCCGAGCCAATTTTGGCGTTTTCGAGAGGTTCGAGATTTGATCGAACAGGACAAGAAGTTGAGGATTTTCGGCAGAAATCGCCTTTTGAATTTACCGTAAAGAGATTGAACGGCATCTAATTTTTCTATAGTGCCCCCCCCCCCCTAATTTAACATTGTTTTTCATTGTGAAAACATCATTTGCGTCGTGCATAGATTTTAATTCGTCCATAGTAGATTCTCCTGAAAAAAAAATTGAACAAACCCCAATACGGGACATTTGGATTTATCGATATTTTGGGGTTCAGAGTCAACTATTTTTATGTTTCGAGAAAATTTTTATCACACATCCCCAATTTAACCGCTTTAATTGTTAAATTTTGTCTATTTTGACTTACATTAGAACAAAGCCCAGATAATAGTTGATAGTTGAGAGTGGATAGTGTCGCAAGCGGATTACTACCAAAATGGTAATCATTCCGCTTGCGGCACTCTCAACTATCCACTCTCAACTACTCTCACCCCCCTAGCGGGGTTAAGATCACAAAATAAAAATTCCACTGATATATTACAAAAATTCTATCAATTCTGTTTATCACGTCATAATCTGTTTATCCGGTCAAAAAATGAAAACCGAATGATCAAGTGTGATAAGTCTATTACTAAATCTCAAATTATTACCGGCAACGTTTTAAAATAGATTCGCATAAACCGGCGGAATATTCGGGAATACCCCAAAGAGGGGCGTTTTCAGCAATATTGGCGGCGATTCGGGTTAAACCGGCATCGTCAACTCCAATATCTTCTAATTTCGTTGGACTCTTGATCGAATGAAACCATTGACGAAAACGGTCAATCGTTGCCGTATCATTAAAAACTTCAAGTCCCAATTGATTAAGCCGTTTTTTATTCTCTTCGCTTTGTTCCGCATACCAAGGCATCCAACCGGAAAGAGTAATCGACAATGATGCTCCATGCGGTGTGTTGTACAAGGCACTCATACTATGACCGATCAAGTGGTTGGGGGTTGACCAGGAGCCGACGCCGGATGGTGCAAGTCCATTCCACGCCAAAGTAGCTGCCCACATAAAAGTTGATCGGGCGGTTAAATCATCCGGCTTTTTCTGCATTGTTTCGGCAATTTCCGTAATGGTTCGGACAATCCCCTCTACATAACGATCTTGAATCGGCGTAAAATCATCACTTGCCGTAAAATAACTTTCAAGAAGATGTGTTACCGCATCAACAGCACCGTAAGCAGTCTGATCAGGCGGCACCGAAACAAGTGTTGTCGGATCAAGAATAGATGTTTTCGGATACAAAAACGGTGATCCTACTCCGAGTTTCTGTTTTGTTTCTTCGTTGGTGATAACGGTATTGCCGTTCATTTCGGTGCCGGTTGCGGACATTGTCAGAACCGTCAGCAACGGTAATGCGTTGGTGATTGTCATTCCGCTGCGGTTGTAAAATTCCCAAACATCATTTTGGGCAACAGCTCCAGCAGCAATCGCTTTGGCTTCATCAATCACACTTCCGCCGCCAACAGCAACAATAGCACCCACATTTTCCCGACAAGCAATTTCAATACCTTGCCGGGTGTGTGAAAGCAAAGGATTTGCGCTGACACCGCCAAACTCAACACGTTTTACACCTGCTTTTTCAAGTGAAGCGGTTGTTTGATCGTAAACGCCGTTTTTTTTAATAGAACTTTTGCCGTAAACATACAACACTTTTTGGGAAAACGGAACAGTTTCGCTCCCAATATTTCCAATAGTTCCTGTACCAAAAATGATTTTGGTCGGATTGTGATAAATAAAATTTTGCATAATTATTTTTTAGAATAAAGAGTGATTACTTTGAACATGTTAAAACATTACGAAAATGCCAATAAAATCTTACCATGGATCATTAACTGGATCATTCAATTGAAAAATTCAATTAATGACTGCAAGAAATGTACAAGAGTTCTGTATTTGTTTTCCCTATTTTCCATACATTCCGTGTATTCTGTGTCTAAAATAAATATTCTACGGAATATGTTACGAATAATTACTAAAAACCGCTATTGCTTGTTGGATCACTGCCAAGATTAGCCAACCATGTTGAGTGAGCTGTTATCGCAACAAGAATCCCGCACATCAAAAGCCAATAGAATAAATATCCAACCGGATTAAATTCAACCTCAATCCAAACAAATTTCAATAATACCCACGGAAAAATCGACTCCAATAACGAAATACCTTTTCCAAAAAGACGTTCCATCAAATCGATTCGATCTTGTATTCGTTTCATTTCGGCGGCGTTTTCGTTTGGTTCCCATTCTGCTTCCTCATTTTCGTATTCTTCTTCCTCTTCCTGTTCTTCTATTTTTGAAGCAGAATCATTTTTCTCCGTATCAATATTGGCGGATTCGCTATTATTTTCTTCTCCGTTCTCAGGTTCTTTGTTATCAAGATTGTCGGTATCCTGTGGTATTGGTTGCTGGTATTCATCGGAAAATGGCGTAGGTTCATCGGGACGCAAAACAAGACTTCGCCCATTTTCGTCCATTTCAGGCGGAGTAAACGATTGACTTTGTTGTTGCGGTATTTTCCAAAGATACGCCGAAACATTGATGTACGTCCAAAAAGATGCCCCAATAAAAATGTAAGTAACGAATAAACCAACCAACCCGCCATAACCAAGCGCAAGAACTTCATTTTTGATTTTCACCTTGAGCATACAACTTCCAGCAATCAACCCAACCATCTTCGATGTTCCAACCGCAATCGCAATCGCAATAATCCGAAGAGGAACCCACGCCGTAATTACACCTATCGGAAAACAAATCAATAATACAAACAAAAATGGTAATGCCAAAAACAAAATATATCCGCCCGGTCCAAAATCAGAAATCGCCGAACTTGTTGTTTTTGCTTTTGTTTTTTCTGCCGCAAAAGGATCAGATTCAACAGTAACCGCCGGTTCCCGATAAATCGCTTGCCCTTGTTTTTCCAACGCAACAAGATTATCGAAATTCCCAAAACCAGGCGTTCCTATGGAAAACGGATCATTAGATAACGGAGCATTGGGTACTGTCTGATCCAAACCAAATTGAGCAAACGGATTTGAAGCATCAACATTGGATGTTGCAAATGGTTGCGGAGCTGTTGGAATTACCGGTACTTGTGGTTTTACCGGTCGGGAAACCGGTTTTGCCGACGGTTTTTGTACCGTTTTTTGTGCCGGTATTGGTGAGACGGGTTTTACTGAGGGAGTGCCGACAACTGGTTTTGCCTGCGGTTTTTGTGCCGTTTTTTGTGCCGGTATTGGTGAAACCGTTTTTGCCGTAGAAGTGTTGGAAACCGGTCTTATTGTAGGAGCAACTTCTTGTTTAATCGGTTCCAAAGGCGCAAGTCCCAATTCATCATTACTTTCCGGTTTGGAAGGAAGTACAGATTCTGTTTTCGGAAAAAGCCCCTTAACTCTCGAAGCGGCAACCCATTCGGTCATCCCAACTCCGCGCAACAAATCAGTAGGTTCCAATTTGCCTTCGGCAGCCATTTTTTTTATATCCGTACTGGAAACCGGTCCAAATCGAGCCGTTCCTTTCCGATAATACCATTGTTGTGGAGCCATGATGGAAAGGTAAATATAAAAATATGAAATTTAGCAAAAATACTTCCCCCTATTTTAAATTTTTGACTTATCGTTTCAATACCTCCCCCAAAATTTTTCGATTATTTTAAAAATTAGGCATTAAATCAGTCCGTAAATTTTCACAAATAAATATAAAAGAATCTATTCGGTAACCTTTCTAAAGATAATTATTCAGTAGTGTGAAAATTTTATCAACAATTTTTAATTACAGAATTAACAGTACTCGTTTTAATGTATCTTACACCGACTGCATTTACATCTAATTATTTATTTACCCCTAATTTTCTTAACAAAACAACCTCAATAACTCATTGAAATCTATCGGGCGAATTTATAATCATTGTAGCAATAACTCACTATTATACTCAAAAGATGCGTGGTCTAAAATCTTTCGGGACATCAATTTTAAGAGTATCACCGCTTTGAGTAATAACGTAAAAACCAGCTTTGATTGTGAATTTTTTGACATTTTCCGGGAAAATGGCACCGGCAAGAGCCGCAACAAGTTTTTTGTTACTTGAATCGGATTG
>JAITIZ010000120.1 GCA_031279215.1 Planctomycetaceae bacterium | reverse complement strand
ATAGGAAATTTTACACGGTTCGTTCTTTAATCATCTTCCCGTTGCCCTTTCAGGGCGTTGGGGTGGGAGGGGGAACTTAAACCCACCCCGTTGGGGCGGGCGATTCCGTAAAAAATCCTAACGCCCCTATCGGGGCTAATATAAAACACAAATATTCCACTGATATATTACCAATAATTTAATCTTTTTCTTAAAAGCAAACGGTCAAAGTTATACAATCACTGATAAAAATGATGCGGAAAACGCACTTAGTCAGGCTAAAAAATCGGAAGTTGTTGAAATCTAAACAACACTTCAATTTTGGTGTTTTGAAATTACAAAATATATTTTTGATCCTCTAATTTCAAAACACCTTTTCTAAACTAATTATCTTTTACCGGATTAGTAATAATTAACGACGCAACAAACGCAATAATCGTCCCGTTAATCGCCGTACCAACAAACATTAAAACAACCGAAACTAATCGACCCTCCGATGTTACCGGATCATAATTCTCACAACCACCCTTTAACATCGTACAAAATGTCCACCAACTCGTCATGTTACATCAAGACGAGTTTCATTCCACACCACATAAAACACTACACAATTTTTGTGTAGTAATGCCCACAGCGATTAGACGCCACAGCACCGAAACCCGCAAGCTCTACTACAGCATGACGCCCCCTTTCGGGAAACGCATGTTTTGTAGAGTATTATTTACCGTTCCCGCCGAAAAATCAGGTAGTGTAAGGACGTAAAAACGGTATTACCTGCGAACAATTCAAAATTAAAATTTAAACTGAAAACGATTTTACTACTGACTAAATGACATGTCTATCATACCCCTAATAATTTTAAAAATTTTTCCAAAAATAAAACCGGCAAATTTGCCGATTTTATTTTTGGGGTGCCTATACTGTATCCCCTAATAAATTGGTTGTTTTTTGAATGTTTGAAATTTGTAGTCGTTCAGATTTAAGAGGTAGGCAACGTTTCGCCGAAACGTTGTACCAGTTGGGTTTGTCATTATGTTGTACGCGGTTGGTTTTTAAGTTCCAACCATCAACAGGGTCAAGTCGGCGAGTACGCCGACGCAATGTTTCGACGAAACATTGCCTACCTCGGGATAATTCACCTGAACAATAGACCGCCAAATGCCGAAATCACTTGAAAAATTCTACTAAAATATTACCGGAATTGTTATTTCTAATTATTGTTACCGATAATATCTTATTTCGCGGAGGTTTTCGCGAAAACGCCAAAGCGATGGTGTTAGGAGAGCGGAAATCCGTAATGTTAATGTTTTCGAAGTATCGGTGAATTTTGAAACAGCATAAGCATGGGCATTGGGGCTTGTATTTGCTGCAACAATTTTGAGCGGGACCAATCGATCCGGTTTTCCCGATTGAGCAAACGCCCTGCCCAACTCATAAGCCGAAAATGTAAAAAATAAATCGTACACCGGAAGTAATTCCGTTGTTCCGGCAATAGCTTCGAGAAGATGACGCTCAGGAAAATCGCCCAAACCTATCGCAAAACATATCGCATCATCCCGAATACCAAGAACAAGACGAGTTTCTCGTTCCGAATATTCCGATGGAATTAACCACGATAAAAATTGATTTTTAATAAACATGCCCGGTCGGAACAAAATACTCGTTAGTACAAAACCTTCCGATTTCATGTAATCTTTTTGAATATTTCGTGCATAAATTTCAGGAAATTCCCTCTCAATATCCGAAAAAACAGAATCAAACGATTTCCTGAACTTTTCACCCTCAACAAGATTGTAAATGCCAAGAATCCCGCGATCAAACGAACATGTCGTTGCACTGTCAAACCGACCGCTCCGAACCGCTCCAATTAACGCCCAATAATACGTAACACCAATTCGCCGGAAAATAATCTCAAGTTTTTGTACGTCCGTCAAATTATTTTCCCGCGTTTTACTCAGAATAAGATCAGGAACTGTATCTAATAATGTTTCGGTTTCCTCAAACAGATCCTCCTCAATTTGTTCCAAAGGAATTTGCGCCAAAAGTTGCGCAAGACGTTCATTCGGATCCGTAATCGAATCGGGAATATTCATTGTCGGTAAATTTTGTTCTGAATTATTCTTCGTCTCATTTTTTGTTTTATTTTCTGTTTCTGTTGGAGTTGGAGTTTGCAGATTGCGGCGTTTTCGCGACGGTTGATTTTTTTCCTCTGACCGCTTTTTTAATTCCTGCCGCTCTTCTTCCGTTAAAAGATGTTTGCCAAGCGATTCGTCCAATATCGTTTCAAGCTCTCTACTTTGCGACCGCGTCAAATTCATCACAAAATGCGAAGCAAGAACCGCATTTTCAGGACAATAAAAAGCATGAAACGGACTTTGGGCATTACGGCGTTCCTGCAATAATACCGCACGTTCTGTATTGGGTTTGACGATTTCTTTTTGTTCAATAACATAATCAGCATGTTCTTCATCATAGGAAAAGGAGTATTCAAGAAAATCAGCTTGTTCCGCAAGAGAACGGAGATAACCGATTCCTAAACGTGCAGCCGCTTTTTCAAGTTCTGTTTCCGCTTGCGCAACAGCATTCATCTCACCAAGAGATAATGCCGCACGAGTTGAAAGTGAAGGCAAATTTTGTAAATCAAATTTTGCAGCAATTAAATGTTTACGGTCAAGCCCTTGCAAAAGAACTGTTGGATCATCCGGTAAGGCTTTGAGTTGCTGCTCCGAAGCAATAAAAACCCAACCGTTGTACTGTTGAACATAAAGCCTGCCAAGAGGCCAATTGAAAACCTCCCGACGAATCGCATAACGTCCGTCAGGAAGTTGTTCCGCATAATCGTTGCGCAACGATTGACCAAGTTTACTGTTTAAATTAAGCGGAGTGAAAAGAAGCGGATAATACAAAATACCATCCGTTTGCAAAACAATTCCAAGCGGTTGACTTGTATCAAAACCTTGCCCGGCAATCCGTTCGTACACGGCAAGAAAAGAATTTAATAATACCGGTTCGTCACCACTGCCCTTATCAAACCGAATCTCTTTAGCAACAATTTGGATCACTCGTTTAAATTCGTCAAAACCAGCTAACGAAATCACAACAACCGGTTTAAGTTCGGTTCCCTTTTCTGTAAAAATATTAACGATATTTTGTACACGTTCCAGTAAACGCCCATCACCTTGAATGAGCGGTTCCGGTGTTTGCCGACCAACACGATAACCGGGTTCCGCTGTCGGGAAACCGGGAATCCGACGAAGTTGGCGACGAATAAATTGCGCCGACACCGTTTCCGTTAATAATACCGATAACATCACAAAACAAAGAATTATCCCAAATATTCGTACAAACATCGTATTGCCCTTTCCTAAATAATGTTTTTACAATTACCTTTTTACAATCACAACAGTATAATAAGTACTCCTTGTTATACAACACCGGTATTGATGGTAATTTTTTGTAACAGTCTATTTTATTAACGGCCACATAATTCCAATCGTCCGCAAATGACGCAGATTTTCGCAGATTATTTTAAAAAGTTTTTTGAAAATAATTTTTTATATTTTTTGTCTATTCTTCCTTTGTTTGTGTCGTTCATTCACACAACAAGGGAATTACCGTAACTGGATTCTTCTTTGGAACCGGAAAGAACCGCAAGAATCGAATAAGGAACGATTTGAATTTTCTGTAATTTAATCGTTGCGTTCTGCGATGCTCCGCGCCAAGCAGAAAAACGCATCATATCCGATTGATTTAACGGTTTCGGAGTTCCTTCTGTGTGAAAATTTTGGGAACGTGAAATTTCCGCATGAAACCGGTTATTTCCGTTTGAAAAATACTCCTTTGCCGTAACAGCATAACTGTACCAACCGTTACCGCTGCGAAAATAAAATGTAAGACTTCCGATGGCTTCGGGATGATCACATTCAAAATCAATTTCAAAACTGTTGGCACGTTTGATAAGTGATGGATTGGTTATCGGAATATCGACAAAAGCGCGGTCTGCGTTCAAATTTGATGCAAATGGTAATAAAACTGTTTGTTCCTGAGGTAAAAGCGATTCTGTTCCGTAGGTTATTGAACCGATAAACAGAACACATAAAATAATACGAATAATAAACATGATTGGGTTTCCTGAAAATGTGAGATGTGGTGATCGTTCCTTGCAAATTACAAACAAACAAACAATATACCCGTTTATTTATTTCTATACAACAGGTATGTCAAACATCATAAAATTTGTTATGAAAATGCGGGAAAGTACACTTACAAAATCAAGGAACTTGAAACACTATTAAAAAAGTACAATATTGACGAGAAATTTTCTCAAGAAATTCTTGATACCGTCAAAAAACAAATAAAAAGTAAGTAAAATAATAGTCCGCAAAATATGACAATATCGCGGATTAATTTGTCGATGATCTAATATTATTTTTCATATTTTTTGTGTGGTATTGTAAATACAAATGTTTTACAAAGATAAATATACAATAAAAGTTTTTGAAAAAGATTACCTCATATAGATTGATTATCCATTAATTCGTTTAGAATTAAATTTATGGTAATATATCAGTGGAATTATTGTAAATAACAACCATAGCAGCCCTGAAAGGGCGTTAGGATTATAGCCCACCCCAACGGGGTGGGTTACAAAGCAACCCTAATTAATAAGCCCTGAAAGGGCGATAGGAAATTTTACACGGTTCGTTCTTTAATCATCTTCCCGCTGCCCTTTCAGGGCGTTGGGGTGGGAAGGGGAACTTAAACCCACCCCGTTGGGGCGGGCTATAATACTGACGCCCCTATCGGGGCTAAGATAAAAAACAAAAATTCCACTGATA
>JAITIZ010000116.1 GCA_031279215.1 Planctomycetaceae bacterium | reverse complement strand
ATAGAAAGGCTGGTATCATTGTTAAGGGCAGTCATGGAAAAATCCTCCTTGAAAAAGGGAACCACAAAAAGTGGGGAACAAAAAGAAACTCATGCAAGAAGGATACCATAACTGCCTTTTTTTCGCTACCCCAATTTCTCTAAATTAACAACCACCCTGTGAACACTAGGAAAAAACTAAAAAAAGCTGTGGACAATAAAAAATTTCAAAAAAATTGACCTAACTCAAATAATAAAAAAGAGTTAGAGCAAAAAAAACTCTTAACAAGCGAATATGGAACATCCGTTAATAGTTAATAGTGGTAGTTAATAGTGGATAGTGTCGTATGCGGATAATTGTTGAAAGGGTTCTAATTCCGCATGTGAATTCTCCACTATCAACTTTCCACTCTCAACTATTACATGGGTCTTGCATTGGGATTGAGTTCTTTGAGGGAAATATCAACTGCTTTGCCGACATCAAAACTTTCTTTTACCGCTTTTCCTTCGACTTTGAGCCGAAGTTCTGAGTTGGTTCTATTGGAAAATCGGGGATCAACTGTTTCTTTCGTCAGATTCATCTGATTTTCCAACATTTTGCGGCGTTCGGCAAGTGGTGTTTGTGGTTCGGGAAGCGGAATATCTGCGGGAGCAATCTATTTGGAAACAGAAATACGATATTCGCCTTCCGGTACGCCGTTCCATTTACCGTCGATTTGAGGTGTAAGAATACCGTTCTGATTTGTTTTACCGCCGATTGCAAACCGAAGATTACCGTTAAGCGGAAAGAACAAAACCATTGCTTCACTCAATGGTTTACCGTCCTGAATGACGGTGATTTCACAAGGATAAAGCGTCGGCAGATCATCCGGTTTATTTTCATTACGGCAACCGGAGCCGACAAAACACACCCAAACGAAAACACTCAAAAACAGAAACGTTGTTACAGAAAAACATAAGGTATTGTGAAAAATTTTCTGAATAGACATAAGTTTTTATCCTTTAATTTAGTTGTTGGTCGTTCTAAAAACACTACTTTATTTTTTACCACAGAGAACACAAAGAACGCAGAGTTTTTTTTAATTTGACATTAAAACGTTATTTCAAGTTACTATTAAAAACATAATTTGTGAAAATCTGCGTCATCTGCGGACAATTTCAATTATGTGCTCGTTAAGAAAAGAGACTATTACAAAAAAAATGATAACCAATAGAAAATGTGAATTGTTTATGTTATCACATTTTACTATTGATTATCAACTCTTTTTACTATGCCGTATTGTGTGTTATTTTTGCTACGGTTAATAGTAGGTTATACCTTCCATAATTGGGAACTATCAAAATCCGGCGGGAGGAGTTGTTGGTTGATAGTTGGAAGGATTGGCAGTGAAACCTGCTGCGGGATTTGTATTTTGAGTAGTTGCTGTTGGGACATTGTAATTATTATTGGGAACAGTTGCCGGTTGTGTGGTATTGTTGTAAACCGGAAGATTGGGTTGTGTGGTGTAAGTTGTGGGTTGTGTACTATAAATAGTTGTATTTTCCGGTGTATAAGGTGAATAATTAGCAATTTGTTGATTGGGTGCTGCGTAAGATGTTGTAACGGGTGTTGTGTTGTAGGATGGTTGATAAACTTGAGGTGTTACTGTTCCATTTTCCTGAGCATTGGGAGTGTAGGGCCAATAGGCAGGAGGAGTTACTGTTCCATTTTCCTGAACACCCGAACCCGTATAAACATTAGGTTGTTTGGATGTTGTATTCGTTGTTGGTTGTTCGTAATGGAAGTTTGTTTGTTGATATCCGGTTGGTGTTGTCTGATATTCTGTTGCTAAACCATTGTTTGCCGCCCCATTGGTAACTCCATAAGGATTATAGGTGTGATTTGTTGGAGGATAATTGGATGCTGTTGAGGTTGACGGAACATTGGCGGAAGCAACACGATTACCATCTGCCGAAAATGTTGCACCGTATTGCGGAACAACCACAGAACTATTTTCTTTTGATTTTCCGGCCAAAAAACGAGCTTCATCTTCCTTGGAGGTGTAACCGCCCGGTGGGGGGGTGATATTGGGTTGTGCTCCTAAACTGGGTTTGGGTGTTACGTGGGCAGTACCTTCCGCATCAAAAGCAGGAGCTTCATTTGATTTGAACGGATTGTACCATGTGTAGGATTTGGGATTGTACCAGGTTTCTCCGCTAAGCCGGCAACCAATTACCCCAAAAATAAGCAAAAAACACATTAGTACTGCAACGATTGATTCTTTTCGAACGCGCATATTAATTTCCTTTTAATTCAGAATACCGGCACAATGCCATAGGGGAATAGGTTTAAGATAAACGCCATCAATCTTACTTAATTAAAACTATTGTAAGCCGTTTATCCATTACTAACGATATTATCGGATTATTTGGTCAAGTTGAACAATAAAATAAAAAAAATTCCTTTTTTTTGAATTTTGACTGAATTTTGACCTTAATAAACCAAAGACAGCAGATTGTAGATATTTTAGGAATGGCGTCAAGAGCAATTTTTATAAAAAATTCCCTAGTGTTTACAGGTCATTATTCCAGACATGGTACACTCGCCGCCGTGAACAATAACCCACAAAATACCGAAATTATCCGAAATTTTTACCCATTTTAACAATCAGCCTGTGAATACTGTGAACACTTAGGAAAATTTTTGGAAAGGACAATTTTCAATAGACAATTATGTTTTTCTCTCTGTTGGCTTGACTCAACCGCATAAATTTGAGAAAATTCTACTCCTTATCGTAAACCGTCAAAATTTTCACTAAAAATTTGATTAAACATCAAAAGTTAAGCTGTATTCATTTTTCATAAAAAATAGATATTCGGTATTTTGTGATTATTTTGATTGGTTGCGGTAAAATCTGTTTCAAAATGTTAAAATTTGTAAAAATTATTAATAGTTGTTAAAACTGTTAATGGTTCTGTCAAGATTACTTTTTTTTGAGGAGTGTTGCCATGAAAAAATGGTTTATTTTTGTAGGAATGGTTTCGTTGTTTTGTTTTCCGGTCTTGGTTGAAGCCCAGATTTCCGACGAAGAAAAAGCTGAAGGTTTTGTCTCCATTTTCAATGGGAAAGACCTTTCGGAATGGGAAGGAAATCCCGATATCTGGAGTGTTCAGGGTGAAGCAATCGTTGGACAAACCGCCAGCGAAGGACCCGCAAAATTAACTTACAATACCTTTCTAATCTGGAAAGAGGGCAATGTTCATGATTTTATTTTTCGTGCAGACATTAAACTTTCGCCGCAAGGAAATTCCGGTTTTCAATACCGAAGTCAAATAACTCCCGGCGATAAACCATTTCGTGTCAACGGTTATCAAGCCGATTTTGACGGTCCTCATACTCATTCCGGTATCCTTTATGGTGAAGGTTTCGGCGGTATCTTGTGCCAACGCGGGCTGGAAACTGTTATTGAAGCAAACCAAAAACCAAGAACTGTTCGCCGGTTTGCGGAAAGTGACGCCCTAAAAAAAGAACTTAAAATTGATGATTGGAATACCTACGAAATCACCGCCCAAAATTTCACGTTCACCAATAAAATCAATGGACATATCATGAGTATTGCAACAGATGAAGATAAAGAACATCGCCGCGAAAGCGGAATTTTTGCAATTCAAGCTCATGTCGGTCCGCCCATGAAAGTCGAAATTAAAAATCTGAGACTAAAACACTTAGAAAAAAATTCCAACTAAATTATAAATTACAAAATTATACAAAACATGTTTTTCCTGGCTTTTTTACCGCTTGCCGGATATTTTTTCTGGCTTGTTTTGTTACAGAATCGCCGTCAACCAACGGTTCTTAATGGAGTTCAGGATTTTATGTTTTTGTCTGTTGGATTGTTGGGGCTTTTCACTTTAGGACCTGGTCGTTTGGTAATTCCAATCTCGGTGATTACTTTTTGGGGATGTTCCATCTGGTTGTTTTGGATGGTTTTTTATTTCAGTATTGCCTATTTGTTCGCTCAACAATTAATGCAACAGATAGTGATTTATCATTGTCCGCCGAATGTTTTCATCCCCCAATTAGTAGAACTCGCCAAAAAATTAGATCAACATGCCCGTCTTGAAGGGAATGTGTTATTTTTACCCGATTTCGGTATTCAGTGTACAATAACTGGTTATCGTTGGGGACTCGTCCTGAAAGCAACCGGTTATGAACAAGATAACTTGAAATGGAAATTATTACAACAAAATATAACAACAGTTTGTAATTCATTTCAGAATCCTGCAAATAAAAAGGCAATTCTGTTAGGATTTTTTTCCTCAATCTTATTACTATTTGCTGTTGTTGGTTTTGTTGTTCATGACATTTCCGTTTTGGTTAATGTTTTTTTGGATTACTGGTACTAAAAAATGATTCACCAAAATTAAAACAACTAATTACACTCAATGGAGTTAGAATTTAGGATGATGAAAAAAATATTGTTATTGATTTTTGTTTTATTGTTTTTTTATTCTGATATTCGGGCAGAGGAACCGCCGGCGTTGTCCAACCCGCTTAGTAAACGGCGTGAAACGGATGTTCGTGAAGACACGGTTCCGGGTTACGTCGAGATGTCCAACGGAGAAGTTTTTTCCGGTTTACTGTACATTACGCGGGACAAACGGCTTGAAATTTTCGATGTTGAATTGAAACGGCAGCGAACAATTCCGATTACAAAAATTGCGAAAATTGAATGTAACGTCGAAAAAGAATGGATGGAAAAACTCTGGCGTTTTAAGGAGCTTGCCAGTGATGAGAAATTGTACACCGGTGAATCTTACCCTTGCCGGATGTTCACTTACACGATAACACTTGACGACGGGCGTGAAATTGAGGCTCCGATGTCCGGCTTAATTTTTGTTCAGAAATTAGAGCAGGGCGAAACGCCGGAAGTCGGGCATATTCCCGAACGCGAGGCAACACGGCTTTACTTCCACAAACGACAAGCCGAAAAAACTGATGTTGGTAAAAAACTTGCGGATATTCATTACACCAAATTGGTCAAAATTGGCGAAGACGCATTGGAAGAAGGTATTAAAAAAGCAGCAGCATTCGAAGCAAGAAAAGATAAAAAAACAGCAAAAACTCCGCCCGCAAAAATCAAACAACGTACCCCTGATCAAAAACGTGCTAAAATTTAATTATGGACTAAAATCGTAACTATTAACTATTCACTAAATAGTATGTCGTTACCTAAATCGTTAAGGAAATTGAAACATTAAAAATGAGACGGCACAAAGTATCCTTTATTTCCTAATATTTATTTTAAAAATTCTGTAATCTATCAGTGGAATAATTTTTTTGATCCTATTTTCTTAACGACCACATAATTGAAATCGTCCGCAGATTACGCAGATTTTCGTAGATTGTCTTAAAAAGGTTTTTGAAAATAATTTTCTATCTTTGTAGTATATCAGTGGAATTTTTATTTTGTGATCACGCTCATGATCTTTATTCCTACGCCCCGTAGGGGCAATCAGCAATAGCGTAGGGCAACGCCCTACGTATGGTTTCTGTAGTTGATAGTGGAGAGTGTCGCAAGCGGATTACTACCAAAACGGTAATCATTCCGCATGCGACACTATCCACTATCCACTATCCACTATCCACTATCCACTACAGTATGTTGCCCTTTCAGGGCTTGATTTCAAAGGCGAAACCATACGTAGGGCGTTGCCCTACGCTATTGCTGATTGCCCCTACGGGGCAAATTGGTAAACAATTTTTTGACTCGAAAACAAAAATTCCACTGATAGATTACTAATTTTGTTTGTTTCGTATTTCTCAAAAAATAATTTCTAAAAAATTTGTGTAATTTACGGACTCTGTTGACAAAACAAAGAGTTGCAAGTTAAAATATTGCGAAAACTATAATAAAACATTTTGACAAACAAATGGTTTAAATGGTTATTATTTTTTTGATGCTGTGAACTGTTAAAAATTTTTCGGGTAATTTTTCTTTATTATGTCCGATTGTACCCCAATAACTTCCTATTGTTACGATGCGATATTTTCTTACTTTTACGGTTTTTCTTTTTCTGTTTTTTCTGATTTCATCTTTCGCCGAAGCCCAACAACGTAATCCCAAAATCGGTTATGTTTATCCTGCCGGAGGTCAACAAGGGACAACTTTTGAAATTTTGATCGGCGGTCGCCAAATCGCACGAAGTTCGGAGATTCTGATTTCAGGTTCAGGTGTTCATGGGCGGGTTCTTCATGGTTATGCCGGCATGTTTATCAATAATTCTGATGACGGCAAAGTTGCACGGCAAATTTACAACGACGCAAAACAATTACTCGAAACAGATAATATTGCCGCCAAACAGGAAAAACAGAACAATAACCGTAAAAATGAAAAAACGGAACAAAAACAAATTTCAGAATCTCAAAACAACAGCAACAACAACAACAACAACAACAACAGTAACAACAATCAAGTTAAAAATTCTGCCCAAACTACAGAAGAACAAGTATTGCCGTTACCGGAAACGATTATGAAACGGTTTCCCTATTTTAACCGCCTAACGAATCCAACACCGGATGCTTTGCAGTTAGTTTTTTATGAATATTTTGCGCCGCGTGTTGATCGAAAGCCGAAAGAAACATTGAATCAAGGAGTTTTGGTGGAAATAACAATTGATCCGAATGCCCAAGCGGGAGATCGTGATTTACGATTGATTACTGGAAACGGTATTTCGCCGCCTGTTCGATTTTTAGTTGGTACTGTTCCAGAGATCAGCGAACTGGAACCAAACGATTCAACAGCTCCTCCGTTAAACACATTGGAACAATGGAAACGCCGTGAAGCACCAAAAACAATTCGGCAATTAGAAGTACTTGAATTGCCGATTGTTATTAACGGACGAATTCGGGCTGCCGATGTCGATCAATTTCAATTCAATGCCAAAGCAGGACAACATCTTATTATTGGGGTTCGCGCACGATATTTGATTCCTTATCTTGCCGATGCGGTTCCGGGTTGGTTTCAATCCGCAATTTCGTTGTACGCTCCTGATGGGAAAAAAATAGATGATGCCGCATCATTCCGGTTTGATCCTGATCCAATTCTTTGTGTTGATATTCCTCAAAACGGTGTTTATACCTTGGAGATTCAGGATTCTATTTTTCGTGGGCGTGATGATTTTGTTTACCGAATTTCGATTGACGAATTACCCTTGGTAACTTCTGTTTTTCCATTGGGAGGAAGACTTAGTTCCTCTGTTGCGGCGGATATTACGGGGCATAACTTGTCGGAAAAAAATACTATTCTCGATATAAAACACGGCGAAACAGGAATTCGTGAAAAATCATTTTTGGACAAAAATTGGCTTTCCTATCCAATTCGTTACGCAGCCGATGATTTACCGGAAATCCTCGAATCAGAACCAAACAACAGCATCAAACAAGCAGAAAAAATTTCCTTGCCCGTTATTGTCAACGGACAAATTTCAGAACGTAACGATATTGATTATTTTTCGTTTGAAGGGCGAAAGGGAGATCGTCTTGTATTGGATGTTGCCGCCCGATCACTTTGTTCTCCACTTGATGCCTGTCTTGAATTGATCGGTGCGGACGGAAATATTATTGCGGCAAACGATGACCGTACCGATTCCAAAGGACCGAACATTGGTCTGGAAACACATCATGCGGATCCGTATTTGAATGTTGAACTTCCGGCGGATGGAATTTATACGGTTCGTTTTTTCAACACAATGAAACAAGGCAATTCGGAATTGGGTTATCGTCTCCGTATTTCACCGCCGCAGGAAGATTTTACCGTTTATTGTGAACCGTCAAGCCTCTTTTTCAACAACAAAACACAACCGATTAAAATTCATGTTTTTCGGAAAGACGGTTTTAACGGAGAAGTTCGGCTTCGTTTGTCGGAATTAAGTGAACAAACCGGTTTTCAACTTGAAGAGGTACAAATTCCGGCAGGAACCGAAGAAACAACCGCAACATTATCTCTGTTACCAAAATACAACGGCAAACCAACCGAAATCATATTAGAAGCAGTTGCAATAATTAACGGCAAGGAAAAATCTCATTCGGTAATTCCGATTGATGATTTTGAACAAGCGTTTATTTATCATCATCTTGTTCCGGCAAAAGCATTGGTTGTTACAAAACCGAAAGGACGATTGGCGTCTTTTCGGAAATAAGAAAAAATGGTAATCTATACTCATCACACTTGACAATTCGGTTTTCGTTTTTGGACAAGATCAACGGATTTTGATGGGATAAACAGAATTTACAGGATTTTTAAATAAAGAATACAAAAATTCTACTCTTATAAAACAGAATTTTAAAGTACAATAAGTATATCAGTGAAATTTTTGTGTGAACCGCCGAAAAAGCAATAATTCAAAGGCAGGCAATGTTTTGCCGAAGAATTGCCTGCCATTTTGTGGAAAACGGGTTCGCGCAAACAGTTACAATATTAAAATTAAGTGTTTACCGGAAGTATATTTTCATTGAAGTGTGGGGCTTTACAGTAAAAAGTAATAAGAGTAATATGGAATCATCTCCGAATCGTCTGGAAGTATTGGGTAATACTGATTTGTTTGGTTTTATATTTTTTTATTGATTTGTTTGTGGTAAACGTGTTATTATTCCTTCTCATTTTTTTTTGTATTACGGCCAATATTCTATTGGGATGTTATGCTGCGATTCTCTTTGGTTTTGGACCGCCGGATTGGAAAACCGCATTGAATCAGGTTATTGATATTCCGCGTTTTCAGATTTATTGGGATATTCTCCGAACACGTGTTTCGGTATTGCCTGGTCTCCGAAAAAAACATTCGACTCACTCTTCGAATAGAACCTCTCATTCCAGTACCAACCAAACAACCGAAAATCTAAATTCACAACTCATTGATAATACCAATAAGAATTTCAATAATCCTGTTTCTGAAACAAATAATGACGCTGTTGATAATGATTTTCTTTCTACAATTGTTACCGATCAAACAGCTAAGACTTGGTTTATTCAGGAAGAACATATTGAGGTTTCTCTTATGAAACTCAATGTTGCTATGAAAAAGAGCGGGTTGTTTGCTTCTGAACTTGATTGGCGTATCCGTTCCTTTCGCTCCGAAATCACACTGGAAGATGTCAAACAATTTCTCAATGAATTAAAAGACGATTGCCGGAACTATCTGGAATCTCAGGCAACGATTACCGAACAAATGAAAAAGCGATTGGATGAATTTGGTATTCTCAAAAATCTTGCCGAAGAAATCGACTATGCTAATATGGAACAGTCGGCTCAAATCGAAACAACCTTGAGTAATCTCGATCATCTCGATTTGACCGATAACCCCCAAGAAGGAAGTGCCCGTTTAATTAAAGAACTCGCCAACCTGCGTTTGGTACGTCATCGTTTACGGGATATGCAGGATCGTGCGTTTGTTCATATTATCTTTAACGAAAAACGTGAAGCAACAATTCCGCAGCAAGTTTTTATAGACGAATCTTTTGGAATTTACAACCGAATCGGTCTCGAAATAACCCTCAACGAATGGTGGAAACAAAAACGTCACGAAAAAGAATTGATTACTTTGGCTCTACTTGATTTTGTCAAATTCGGAGAGGTCAATGAAGAACATGGTATTATGATATGCGATAAAATCATTAAATTTTTCGGCAATATGTTAAAAGAACGATTTGAACAACCGGATTTGGTCGGTATTTATTCCGGTAATTGTTTTTTGGTGGCGGCGATTAATACCAGCCCGAAAAAAACAATTGCCGAAGTAGAACGAATCCGGCAATGGAGCGACAAAACAACGTTTCGGCATAACGAAGGCAAAGAAAATATACGTGTACAATTAACGTGCGCTATTACGGAATCTCTTGCCGTACAATCAAAAAACGAAGTAATGACCGTGTTGGAAAAAACGCTTACCGCCGCTAAAAAAGCAGGAAGAAATCATACTTATTATTATGTTCCGGGACCATTGGATAATCCGCCGGAAAAAATTGCCGCTCCCGATTTCGGTGAAAACGCAACGGAAATCGATCTTATTTAATGTCATAAGGGAACTTCTAAAAACCTAATGTAAAAATTTATTGTTAGAAGGAACGCGGTCGTCTTGACCGCATTTTTAGGAATTTTTTGTAAAAAAAAACAGGGCAGGCGAGACGCTTGCGTTCCTCCTAATATTACTTTTTAGAAGTTACCATAAATAATTTTGCCAAGATATTCACGTAGATTAACTTGCCACTAACTTGCAACAACGAATTTAATGCGTTTTATTTTTTCTTCGGCAAGGGCTGTTTGAAGTTTAGCAAGGAGTTCTGATTGGCGGAACGAAAGTTCCTGAACAAAAGCGTGATGCGGTACTGCGATTTCGAGAGTTTTTGATTTGAGACCAACAACCCGTGTTACAGATCCATACGGTTCGCCAACCGTTTCCCGCCAGATTCGAGTAATTTGTTCGATATTTCGTTGATTTTGGAGTCCGTACTTTGTAATCAGTTGAGGTAAAACATCCGCAACATGGAACACTCCAACATTCGATGAAGATGAAATTGTGGTTTTCCTTTTCGTGGGACGCATTTTCATAAGCAATTGGCGACATGATTGAGTAATACAAAAAAAGGAACGGTTTCATGGGAAACCGTTCCTCTGATAACAAATCAACAACAACATCTTAACGAATGATTTGTTTTCGTCGATAACGTTTTACTAAAGGAACAAAACCAGCAAGACTCACTCCTACAATAAGTAAAGTTGCCGGTTCAGGAGTGGTGGGCATTGCAGGAGAATCATCTTCGGGAGTCTCTACAACATCTGATAAATTAGGATTATTACCGCCATTACCATCATTACTCACTCCTGTATTTTGGTTCTGATCCGCATCTGAAGAGAAACTTGCTGCTGCTGTTAATACAGCCGAAGCATCCTCGGTAAAAGAATCTGTAGTTAATTCCGATTCGGGAATTGTTGGATCTTCCAAATAAGCCTCGGTCGAATTAGTACCATTCGACGGATTCATTGTACAATCTCCCAATGATTCCTGATCACCAGAGTCATCCAGATCAAATGATATTGCGTCTCCCGAAGGAGACGTATAATCAGATTTACTACTACCACTGTCCAAATCTGCGAATACAAATCCCGAAAGCCCCATCAGGATTATCGCGAAACCAATTTCTTTCCATTTGATGTAAAATTTCATTGTTTGCCTCCTTCATTTTAGAATATTAAAAAGAACAACCCAAAAACACTCTATTCAGAGTAACTTTAACCATTTTAAGTGAAAACAGGAAAAAAGTAAATCTTTTTTTTTAATTTTTTTAGGATTATTTTAAAATAAAAAAAATTTACAATTCAAATTACCTAATCTATTATCAAAATTATCTGAAACCGAAAACATTGTACATCATAGTATGCAGTTTTTATGCCATTAGTATTTTTTTGACAAATGTTTTTTACAGATATTTATAATATATTGGTGTTAAAGAGATTAAATCTTTTTTATTACGGATTTATCAAGCAGTAAACTACTCTATTGAAGAACAAAAAAATGATTAAGTGGTGTAAAAAAATACATTATCTTGCAATAAATAACATCAATATGTTTATTTTTGCAAATATCTCGATTGATTTTTGATTGATGGATTATTTGGGATTTTTAGAAGAATACGGTTGGAAAAAATCGTGAACTGTTTTGATAAATTCTAAATTTGAGAAAATGTTGTTAGTAATATAATCGGCTTAATATACTTCTTGCATTCATAATTTTACGTTTAATCAATTAAGGGAACTTCTAAAAACCTAATGTAAAAATTTATTGTTAGAAGGAACGCGGTCGTCTCGACCGCATATTTAGGCGTTTTTTTAAAAAAACAGGGCAGGCGAGACGCCTGCGTTCCTCCTAATATTAGTTTTTAGAAGTTACCTTAAGAGTTTTGTTAAAATAATATTTGTTGTAATATTTCAAGGAACGATTTATTTTTCCTTCTTAACCCTGCTAGGGGTGTGAATCGCAACCGCCGGAGCAGGAATTTTCCACTTCCCCAAAACTTCCCCAAAACTTCCCCAAAGCCTTGCAAGGGCGAGAGATGATTGCTGCGGCGATAATCTCGCCCCGTGCGGAGTCTGCTTGTGCAACACTATTTACTATTCCGGGTATTTCCAGGGTTCTCTGTATTGCCGTGAGAGAAGTTTTAGTGCTTCGGGGTCGTTTGGAATTGTTTGGTTTTTTCCATCCCAAACGATTCCGCGACCAAGTTTCAAAGACAAAACGGCAAGTAGTGCCAATGTTGTTGAGCGATGTCCGTTTTCAATGTCGGCAATTGGTTTCCGTCCTGTTTGAATTGCGTCAATAAAATCAGTCCAGAGATTGGCAATATTTTGGTCATCCGGTTTATCTAGTTTTGGTTCACCGTGTTCTGTTGGTTCTTTGTTTGTTCCATTCGGATAATAAGTCCAACCATCCAGCCAACCCAGATGCAAAACGCCGTTTGTTCCGTAAAAATAAACACCGATATTATGTTTTTCGGGAGGATTTCCGGAATAAAGCCGGTGTTCCCAAACCAAGTCGAACTTATCAAATTGATAAACGACATGTTGCGTATCGGGCCATGTGGAATTATCTTCGAGAACAAAACGTCCGCCGGCGGATGCAACACTTTTGGGATATTGTTCATCCTGTGCCCACCACAAAACTTGATCGAGCCAATGAATTCCCCAATCGCTGATTTGTCCATTGGCAAACTCCATAAATTGACGAAAACCTCTGGGATGCATTCGGGGATTGTAGGGCAGCAACGGAGCGGGACCGCACCAAAAATCCCAGTCAAGACCATCAGGAATTGGAGCATCGGGTGTTATTTTACCGGTTCCTCCCGAATAGTTGACGAATGTCCTAACGTGTCCGATTTTTCCAAGTTTACCGCTTTTTAGAAATTCTATTGCGGCTTGGTTATGCGGAGAAACACGGCGATGAGTTCCGACCTGAACGGTGCGATTGGTTTCCCGCGCGGTTTTAACCATAGCAATTCCTTCATTAATGGTATGACAGATCGGTTTTTCAACATAAACATGTGCTCCGGCTTTACACGCAGCAATAGTAATTAGAGCATGCCAGTGATCGGGTGTAGCGTTGATAACAATGTCCGGTTTAGTTTGTTCAAGCATTTCCCGAAAATCGCTGAAGGTTTTGGGTTCCAAACCGGTTTTGTCTTTAACATTTTTCAATTCTGTTTCGAGTTGACGTTTGTCAACATCAACGAGCGCAACCGGTTCTACGGTTTTCGAGGCGAGAGCCGCATTTAAGATGTTAGTTCCCCACCAACCGCAACCGACAAGAGCAACACGATATTTTTGATTTTTTTCCGCTCCAAAAATTGTTGGGGTTGGAAACGAAGCGGCAACAGCGGTTAAAACGGATGCCGACAGAAAATCACGTCTGGGAATAGTCATAAAATCCTCCTATTAATTTACTGATAAAGGAAAAAAGAGAATTTTATTATTTTATTTTTAATCACACCGTAATGCAATCAGCCCCACAGATTATAGAAAGTAGTTGATCGTGTCTAGTCCTTAAACAAGCGAGTCGAGAATATTTTTGCTACATTAATATGTGTTTTGGTATTGGTGTACGATGAGCGGTTACAGGAGAGTGTGTTATATTTTTTGTTTCAGATTGTTTTTTGTTTCATGAAGAATGTGATTGTCCAGATATTAGTGTTCAATAAACGTGTGGTCGTTCCAATGGTACAAAATCGGATTACGAATTGTTTCTTATTCCCGATTGATGTTGTTTGTCCAACTCGGCGGTAACCAGTTTAGAGTATCGGCGGGAAATCCGGCATTGGCTTTTTCCGTATCAGTTATTCGTGATTCAGGGTGAACCCTCAAGTCTTCCGGTAATAATTGATGTATCGGTTTACGAATCTCATCAAATTTTAGTACATCTATTTTAGTCATTAATTGCGGGTCTTTTTCTGCAACAGGATTCATTTTTTCTTTCCATTCCGCAATCGGCATATCATAGGTTGTTCCTCCTCCCGATGCCGAAAGTGCCGGGGTAAACTTCCAACCTAATGTAACATTTTGGAAATAATTCGATTCACCTGTCCACTTAAAATAATCAAATGCACTTTGACTTGAAGGGGCACCGCGAAATATTGACAGGGAAACCTGATTCAGGAAAAAAATACAATTCCATGCCCCAATTTCCAATTTCATCGGCTCCGTATTAAAAGAGTTACGAATTTGTCGGACAAATGGAAAACTTCCAAAAAAAGTAGAACGCTCCAAGTGAATACGAACAACCGAATCCTGCGGTGTTGTTCGTTTGGTATCTTCCGTCTGAACAAATGATTTTGCCAAAGCAACCAGCGAATTTTTAACATGGCAATCAATCGACTGCGGAACATCACATTGTAACCAAGTTGCCTCGCCGCGCAAAAAAGAATCTGTTATCGTCATATTCAAACGTTCTACAGAATTTGAAGAAGTTGTTTCAAAATTTCCTGTACTTGCCGTATTGGACGGAAACTCAGAAAATGAAGACGGTGTTTCAATCGGCAAATCAAACACAATCGGGTTAATTCCGCCATGACTGATACCGTTCCGAAAAAAGGCAACATCATCATGGTATGCGGAATTATCAGAAATCGCTTTATTTCGTATCGTTAAACAACAACGTGAAAATGTCAATTTGTTTCCGCCGATCAGTTCAAACAAAGACCAATCCTGTGCCAGAACACCTTGACGAATACGCATTTCAATTGCAAGATCAGAAAATTCCAGTTCGCTGGAACCAACAGTAAACATACTTCGCGGATTTTGTGAAACGTATGAAGATTCCGAAGATTCAAAAAACAAAATCGGATGATAACCTTTGGCTGCAACAATTTTTAATTGGTGTCCGACAAATATCAACGGATCAATTTTCATATAATTGTTCCATTTTAACTCAATAACCGTTTGTTTTTCGGCATCGGCTAAGGCAACACTGAGCGAAGGATAAGAACCGGCCGTTTCACCGCTCGGATCAACACATCGTTGTTTCGGAAGTTGCGATTCCGATTCTGTAAACGATAATATCGGTTTTTCTGTCCTATCAAATGATTTTCGTATTTCCAAAACATTTAATATTCCGCCTGAAATTTTTGATTCCTCTTTTGAAGCGGTTATTCGCCCGTTGATCGGCAAAAACGACGGACGTAATCCATTGCCAAAAGAGTCTAAACTGATTGTTGCAGAAAATAGAAGGTTTGCGGAACGAGATGCGATGGGAGAATAATGTGTTACGTTAAGTAGAGAACGGTTTTCACGAAAATCCCGCAATTCCTTTACGGGCGGAATTGTTGATAACAATGTTGAATCGGTATTTCCGGTTTCGGGCGAAGCGGGAATTTGTACATTAACTGTTTCTGTTGGTACTTCGGGGATATTGGGTACTTCGAGTTTTCCGAGACGCTCGGAGGAGTAGAGACTCAACAGGATTACCGCAACAATAAGACATGTTACCGCCGTAAGCCAAGGAACATGTTTTAGAAGGAGCGATGTTCGTGACGGCGGCGTCATAACCCAAATGAGTTTACCGGGTCCGGTCGGCTGAAGACCAAGCATTTTCGCAACATTAACCAAAGATTCAATAAGTGTTACCGGTGTCTGAAACCGTTGGCGCGGATCTTTTGCCATCATTTTTTGAATCAATAAAGCAACTTCCGCAGGAATACTGGGTTGGAACACACGAATATCCGGCGGTTCATCGCCTTGATGCTGCAAGAGTTTTTGCAACACCGTTCCTTCGGGAAAAGGAGGACGTCCTGAAAGCATGAAAAAGAAGGTACAACCCAGTGAATAAATATCGCTACGAATATCAGCGCAACGGGGATCACGGGCTTGTTCCGGTGAAATGTAATCAAACGTTCCGAGTGTTACACCGCTGGCGGTCAGGTCTTCTTTTGATTCTGACGGATCAAGCAAACGAGCAAGTCCCATATCAATCAGTTTGGCTCTGCCTTTGCGTGTAATCAGAATATTCGACGGTTTCACATCACGGTGTACCACTCCATGATCCGCCGCATGGGCTAAAGCATGAGAAATCTGTATCAAATAATTGAGTGCCTGCGGTAACGGAAAAGCGTCATAATCCTCAACCATTGAACGAACATTAATTCCCTCAACGTACTCAAAAGCGATGTAAGGAATTCCTGATTGTTCGCCGGCAAAATAAACTTGTGCAATATGTTCATGATTGAGCCGTGCTGCTGATTTTGCTTCGTTCATAAAACGGGCAACTGTTCCCGAGTCATTGGCTCGTTGACGCGGAAGTACCTTAACGGCAACTTTCCGATCAAGAGCTGTATCTGTTGCAAGATATACCCTACCCATGCCGCCGCCGCCAATAAAACTATTGATAATGAAATGTCCCAACATGGTTCCTGTTGGAATTATTCCCGAAGCAAAAATTTCAGGTGTCAAAACGGTTGCTGTTTCCTCAGATTCCGAAACAGGTAATTCCAATGTTAGGGGTTCTGTTATGGGCAATTCTGGAAGGTAACTTGAAGGAGCCTGCTTTTCCGGCTTTTCGGAATCCTGCCGAAGAATTAAATCGTTACTCAATAAATCAACCGAATTAGAATCAGTGTTTTCATTACCCTCATTTTCCGCACGATTATCATTAGATACCGGTAAATCATTTTCGGAAAAATTTGATGACTGAAGTTGTTCTTCGTGCATGGTACAATATTAAATGATAAAGGTAATTGTATTTCGTAAAATTACATGACATAAATCATAACATAAATAAGCATCAATTGAGTGATTGCCGAAAGTATATTCTGCCCAAATTTATCTAATATTTATCATACCGAGATTTCCGTTTTTTTGCAAGTACTTTTCAACGGAATAAAAATTTCGATTGTTGAAACACCTTGTTTGATGAATCTGTTGCGAAATAAATTAGCGGGGATTTTATTGGTTCAATTATTCAAGATTTTTCCGTTTTATTTTTTAATCATAAATTAAATCGGATACCGATTAACATTAGTCTGTTTTATTAATAGAATTGTTACGGAATAGTACGAATAATTACAATTACTTTATTTCTTGTTTACTCAACATGCCGGGGATTTCCCGAACATACCGGGGAACCGCATAACCAGGGAGACGATTACGGAGTTGCTCCACCAAACAGGAACCGTTGTCCTGCGGAACTTCAAAATGTGCCGCACCATGTACCCGATCCAGTTGATGTAAATAATATGGAATAATCCGATGATTAACCAATCGATCAAAAAGTTCATACAACACGTCAAAATGATCGTTGACTCCTCTTAATAAAACCGTTTGCGATAAAACAACCGGAACCCTCAACATCTCACGACGTTCCCAAAAATCATGACTCAATTCGTTTGGATGATTAATGTGTAACACAAGATAAACCGGAAAAGGGAATGACAGTATTTTAATCAATTCCGGTGTTAGACGGTTCGGTAAAACTACCGGCAAACGAGAATGAATTCTGATCCTCTTAACATGAGAAATTTTAACGATATAATAAAATAACTGCTCAAGCTCCGAATCGTCAAGCAACAAAGGATCACCTCCACTCAAAATCACTTCCTCAATAGTATTGTCGGAATGGATCGGTTTAAGTAACGTTTCAAAATTGTTGGAACAATTTTTGTTGAAATAATCGGACTTCCGAAAAAAACGGCGAAAACAAAAACGGCAATGAATCCCACAACTATTGGAAACAAGCAAAAGTACTCGTCCCGCATATTTTTTCAGAACACAACACGAAGAATGATCTGATAATTCATGAAGCGGGTCACAGGAAAAACCAGAAACAATAATTTGTTCCTCCTCACGCGGAAGAACTTGCAACAAAAGCGGATCCGTTGAATGACCCTTGACCATTTTACCAACAAACGAACGCGGAACAAAAAGCGGATATTCACGCAAAACTGATAGATTATTCCAATCAGTTGTTGGTAATTCGAGAATCCGGTAAAGCTCCGGTACTTCCGTAATGGCTTGACTTAATTCGTCTTTCCAATTAACATTAGTCATATTAACCTCAGGCACAATAAAAAAAGTATAACCTATTTACCCCACAAATCAAGGAATCCTAACTCATGGCTTCAGTAAATACAAGCGATTTTCGCAAAGGACTTAAAGTTCAAATCGATGGCGACCCTTACATTATGATCGAATGTAACTTCGTAAAACCAGGTAAAGGGCAAGCTCTCTATAAATGTAAATTGCGAAACCTCACCAAAGGAACTGTACTCGACCGAACTTACAAAAGCGGTGATACATTAGAATCAGCGGATATTGCGGAAATTGACGCCCAATATCTTTACAAAGATTCGCATTCGTTCACTTTCATGGACAATGAATCTTACGAACAGTACGAACTTTCCTCCGAATTAGTGGACGATGCGTGGAAATATCTCAAAGAAGGAATGATTTGTAAAATGTTGTTGCACAACAACTCCCCCATCGGAATCACTCCGCCTAATCATGTTATTTTAACAGTCGAATACACCGAACCCGGAGTTCGCGGAAATACCGCAACAAATGTTACAAAACCCGCCAAAGTCGATACCGGAGCCGAAATTCTCGTCCCCAATTTTGTCGAAACCGGCGAAAAAATCAAAGTTGATACACGAACCGGTGAATATATCGAACGTGTTAAAGAATAAAAAATTAACGAATCTCTCAATCAAATGACTACATAAAATATAAAATAATTATTTTTCAACTCAACGAGGATTTTTATGCCTAAAAAAACATCAATAAAACAGTCAATATCCGATCAACCTCTTAACGAGATTACTCTTGACGAGTTTAAGAAAAAGTATCAACATGACGCTTTTTGCAAAGAGAAGTTGAAAGATGTCCGAACAGCTCAAAAGTTTTTACGATATTTTCTTGATGTGAAAGTTCAAGA
>JAITIZ010000112.1 GCA_031279215.1 Planctomycetaceae bacterium | reverse complement strand
ATAGTTAATAGTTAATAGTTAATAGTTAATAGTTAATAGTGTCGCAAGCGGAATTATTGCCGTTTAGGTAGTAATCCGCTTGCGAACTATTAACTATTAACTATTCACTATTAACTACTTTAGGGTGCTGTTCCGACAGCTTGAGCGGTTTTTTGTTCGATCAATTCTTTGACTTGGAGTTGGTACTCCGCAATTTTCGCAACTAACCATTCATTTTGGAGTTGCGTTTTTTCAATCTCGTCCCCTAATTGCTTGATCATATTGTCGTAAGCATTGATGTTGTCCTGTAACGTTTTACTTTGAATTTTCATCATTTCAATCCGTTTTTGCTCAAGGTTTTTGTCCTTTTGCAAATCCTGATCTTCCTTTTTGGCAATTTCCAAAGCAGTCTTCAACTCCTCAATACGGCGATTGGTATTGTTAATGGTTTCCCTGATTTCCACCCGACGCTGATAGAATAAACTCAAGAGTTCATCAAAATCTTTGGGTATTCGTTCAGGATTTGTCAATGTTTCCCGTAATGTTTCTGGAATTTTTTCTTTTTCTTCGTCTGTAAGCCGGTCAAATATATTTTGGTAACGATCCAACGGCACTGTTGTATAAACAGCCCACGTAGAACGAAGCGTTTTTTGAATATGTTGGATTTCCGCTTCAGATAATTCGTGTGCGGATTGAAGAACGACTTGATAACCGCTTTGGACTTTTTGTATTTGATCAGTAGCAACAAACATCCCAAGAAATGAACCTTTTACTTCTCTATCATTATCACTTTCCTCAAAAACATAAACAACTCCCTTAAGATCATCAGGAGGAATCACTTCTTCATTCCCATTTTTTTCAACAACAGGACTGGTGATTGTTAAAGACACTTCGAGCAATCGAATCGTTTTCAGTTTTTCTCCTGGTGTTGCGGGATTATCGCCGCCAAGTTGTTCCGGTGTCAACTCTTTTCCCGAAACATTGATGTTACCGGGTTTACAGCCAAACCACGCCTTTTTACGCTCGTACAAAAGATCAAGAAGTTTGATACGCAGTTCGTTGAAACTTAGTTCCTCAACAGTTTTCTCCGAAACATTTTTTGACGGAGCCGTACCTTCACGAATTCTTTCAATATCGAGATTTGCGGCGTCTATTTTCTTGTCAATGGTCTCAATTGCTTTTTGACCTGTTCCGCGTATTTTCATCTCTTGCGAAGTGAAAAAAATAACCGCAAATGCAAGCACAAAAATCAAACCTAAAAAGATATTATTCCAAATATTCATGGTTCGTACACGGGTTATGGACTAACTCAATAATTGATTCCGTAATGTTTAATTTGTTTTCCGTAATTCTGTAAAAAATAATTATTTTCCGTAATTGTTTAATATTAAGTGTTTAATGTCAATGTTATACTTTGTTATACATTTGTTATACTTTGAACGGTAACAAAGTGGTCTTGTGTAGGAACGCGGGCATCTCGTCCGCAATAACCGTAAGTTCTATTCCGCAATAACCGTAAGTTCTATTCCGCAATAACCGTAAGTTCTATTCCGCAATAACCATAAGTTCTATTCCGCAAGAACCGTAAGTTCTATTCCGCAAGAACCGTAAGTTCTATTCCACAAGAACCGTAAGTTCTATGCAGACGGGACGTCTGCGTTCCTAAAACAATCAATTTATAAACAAGTCAGAGTGTATTCTATCTTATGTATTTTGTCAAGAAAATATAAAATTCCGATTTATACCATAAAATTGCTATAACCGAAATAATCGGTAAAGTTTAACTAAACTGACATCCGATATTTTTTGAAGTCAAGTGAATCCTATTTTCCGACCTTCTCCAACCTCACATTTCCGGTAATTGGGTTGTTCGGAACACAACATCTAACTATGTTTGTCGGCAAAAGACAACAAGAAAGTGATAGAAAAGATGAAGTTTCACCAAAAGACATCAACTGAACCTGTTTATTGTAAGGATTTTTCTTTTCGTCCAGTTCAATGGTCTTGGTACGGTTTTATTTTTGTATTTTGTGTATTTTTCCTATTTATTACAGAAGGTTGCAACCGTCAATATTATCGTATTAAGGCGGACAAGGAAGTTTACTCACTTTTGGCGGCTGGCGGGACACATAATCCGCAGTGGAAACTTGACGATTACCGAATTAACACGGATTGCCGATCACGAATGTTTAATCCGTTCAATCCCGATTTTGAACCCATGCCGTCCGATGATCCGGCAGCTCACCGTAAAATGCACTTTGTTGACGGTAAAAAATCTTCAGAACATTGGCATGATAACGGTATAACGCAAAATATTGAAAATTCTAATTGGCGAGAATATTTGTTGTTCAATGAAAAAGGAGCGGTTCCATTGGACAAAGATGGAGCGGTTGAGTTGGCGTTGCTCCATTCGCCGGAATATCAGGCGGCGTTGGAAAATCTTTATCTGGCGGCGATGCGGGTTTCGCGTGAGCGGTTCCGGTTTGATGTACAATTTTACGGCGGCGATTCTTTGTTCTACACCGCCAACGGCAGACTACGCGACAACGGCAATACCAACCTTCGCAATGATATCAATCTTGGCGCCGGAAGAACCGGAACAGAAATTCTTTTCGCAACCGGCGGTGAATTGATGGTAGGTTTAGCCAATTCAATTACTTGGTCGTTTAATGGTACCAATACGTGGTATGCAGATTCCTTGTTCAATGTCGGGTTGGTGCAACCAATTCTTCGTAACGCCGGTAAAAAAATTGTTTTGGAAAATTTAACCCAGGCAGAACGTGATTTTTTAGCTGCTATCCGGCAAATGGTTTTTTTTCAACAGGGTTATTACACGAAAATAGTTACGGGTGTTGGTCAGCAGTCGGCGCCGGCTGGAAATATCAGCGCAACAAACACGCCAACTTTTAACAGCGGATTTTACGGACTTCTCGCAGAACAAATCCAAATTCAGAACCAACGGCAGAATATTATTGCGTTAGAGGACAACCTGCAACGGTTTATCGAAGTTTTTGACGCAGGGCAACTGACAGATGTTTCGCAGGTCGAAGAAACACGGCAACGATTACTTAATTCGGAAAGTTCTTTGCTCCAGCGAATTATAACTTATCAAGGAAATATTGATACTTACCTCCGTTCACTTGGTTTACCGCCTGATTTGAAAGTGGATATTAGTGATCCATTAATGGAACAATTCCAGTTGACCTCTCCGACATTAACAGGTTTACAAGAGGACTTGGGAAATCTTCTTGTTCATGTTCGTACCAAAGAAAAACCGCTCCCAAAAGATTTTGGCGAAAATTTGGAAAAAATTATAAAACGTACCGAAGGCGAGATTCAAAGTCTGTACAACGATTTGGAGGTTTTACAAAAAAGTGTTCCGACACGGCTTGAAAGTTTACAAAATCTTGCATCGAACCTTGTTGAACGGATTCAACAAGGTGAACGGGTTGATCCCAGTATTTATGATACGGATATTTTTCAAACACGAATTGAAAAATTACAAAAGGAAACGGTTCCTGAAAATATCCACCGAATGGAAGCGGTTTTCAAATTATTGGAAATGATTATTCAACTTGATGAACCGGTACTTCGTCAAATAATCCGTAACAATTCATTTGAACCGGATGTCCGCGAAGCATTGGAAATTCTTAAATTGAATGAAACAACATTGCCGGAAGCCGGTGAATCACTGTTGAAACATCAACAGGAACTTGAAAAAGTACAGGAACTTTTCAAAACCTTAAAAGAATCAGCCGGAAAACAGGAAAAGACAACAGCATCCGTAACCGTAACAGAAGAATCAACAGAATCAACAAATACAACAAATACAATAAATACAATAAATCATAACGATAACTTGCTCGTTCCCAAAATTCCGCAACGTGAAATAGTAACGGTGGAAACAGAAACGTGGAAAAATAAAGAGAGATCAACGGCGGCGTTCCAAAAGATTTCTCAGGAGACCTCTAAAGAAACTTCTAAAGAAACTTCAAAAGAAACTTCAAAAGAGACTTCAAAAGAGACTTCAAAAGAGACGTTCAATGACCTGTTCCAAGAAACGTCCAAGAATAACAATAATTCATTGAAAATCAGAACCAAACGTGATCGGGAAGAAGCTCAACGAATTGTTTCGGAATTACGGCAAAAAGATGATTATCGTGATTGGATTCGGCATGTTTTGTCGGCGTTCCAATATGAATTGGTTTCACTTTCTCTCATACAAACTCGTGCCAGACTGGATACAATCACTTTAGTTCCGACATCAATTACGCCGGAGGAAGCTTTTGGGATTGCGTCTAAAAACCGGCTTGACTGGATGAATCGCCGTGCTTCACTGGTTGACACGTGGCGTCAAATTGATCTTGCCGCCAATCAACTCAAGGGGGATTTAAACGTAACTATTGACGGTGAAATTGGAACGATTGACCAACATGGTGTTCGGTTTGACGGGGACAATAGTCGTCTTCAGGTTGGTTTGAACTGGGATTCGCCGTTAACCCGCCATAATGAAATGCTCGATTATCGCCGTACTCAAATAGAATATCAGGCGGCGCGGCGTAATTATTACACTTATGTTGATTCGATCAATGCCGATCTTCGGCGTATTTTGAGAAATACGCAATTACATCAGATTAATTTTGAAATTGCCCGCAACGCTGTTTTAATTGCAACGAGCCGGGTTGATGTCTGGCAACTTAAAATGGAACAACCGCCGGCACGCGGTCAAAAAATTGAAACAACAACAGCAACACAACTTATTGGGGCGTTAGACGGATTGATGACGAGTCAGAATGAATTTCTGAACACATGGGTTTCGTACCAGACACAACGTATGCTTCTTGATTTGAACATGGGAACGATGGAGTTGGACAGATTGGGGCGTTGGGTGGATCCTGGAGAAATTACGAAGGATCGCTCGGTTTCAAAGCCTGCGTCACCCGCACCGAAATTAACACCCAAACGCCGACGAATTCATCAACAACATCAACATCTAGTTCAACGAAAACTTTCAGACCCATTGGTTCCTTCTGCACCGCGTTTGAACGAGGAACTGATTGTTTCTGAACAGAAAACAAATGATTCTGAACAGAAAACAGATATTTCTGAGCAAAAAATAAATGTTTCTGAACAGAAAATAAATGATTCTGAACAAACAACAAAACCTGTTATTTCATCAAGATTGATACAATCAACGGAGTTACTTCAACCGGAACCGAATCTGAAAAAAGTGATTCTCCAAACATCCTGGAACGGTGAACCCGCTGAATACCAAAATGCGCCGTTACCGCCCCAAAAGTTCTGAACACTCAAACCGTTCCTAACAAGACAGAATTGTTCATGATTCACGCCAATCACTGTTGCCGTGTTAACAGCGGTTTTTCGCTGAAAGGTTGCAACGGTTGATGCGGTTTTCCCATTTCCGTCCCGAAACAAAGTCCAGCCGGCGAGTATGTTGACGTGATGGCGGGTGAAAGCCCTTCGGCGAAACATTGCCTATCTCTTGATAATTCACCCGAACAATAGACCACAAAATCCCCCAATCACACCCCCATTTTTAACCATTGTAACAACCAATATGGGAACATTACGATTTTTTTTCTTTTCTTTTTCTTGATCGGGCGCCTTTGGCGGCTTGTACTTCTAAAAGTTTTCCTGGTTTGAACGTAACAACGTATTTTGGGGGAACTTTTACGGATTCGCCGGTTTTTGGATTTCGGGCTTTTCGGGCTTTCCGGGCTTTTACTTCAAAGACGCCGAAATTGCGCAGCTCGATTCGCCCTGTTTTCGTAATTACTTTAATTACCGTATCGAATGTTTTTTGAACAATCTCTTTCGCTTGTCGATGAGGCAATCCGAATGAGGCGGCAATGTATTGGGTAATTTCTTTCTTGGTCATACAATAATTCCTTATTTGTTTCAAATTGGTTAGACAAAACAATAATTCAACAACTGAACCCGATTAGTTTAATAATAAAATCAAACCGTGTCAATCAGCATGGTTTTCCTATAACAGATTTTTTGTAAAAACCGGTCGCGGCGGTTTCACGGTGGCGTCTATCACCGCCTCCACTCGATGAACTGTTCCCTGCCCGTCAAAAAAACCAATAATTTGAGAACGATAAACATCACCGCCCGTTGTTAAACGTTTTGATAATTTCTTCATGGTCTCTTTGTCAACAATCTTTTCAGAAAGCAGCCACACCAGATGTCGATATTTCCCTTGTTGTTTTTCACCGGGGTTGCCGCGCCGATTTATAATTTGTAAAACGGTTGGGCGGTCCAATTCGGGAACCGCTTCCAAAACAACTGCCGGTGCTTCGTTGACATTGATCCGCCCCGAAATCACCACGTCCGACTGGGTTGCGGCAACATCAAGAAGAGTTAAGAATTTTTCTTCCCCAACCGAATCTTCCAGCGAAAACGGACTCCGTAACTCCTCCTCCGCCTCCTTAATCACCGCATCCAATAAATCAACCGGATCGTCCAGCAAACCATTCTTGTTGCGCCACGCCAGAATAAAACGGCAAGATTCTTCATCTAATTTGTTGCGGAGTTGTTCCTCAAGAAATTCAAGATTGTTGTCATTGAGAAAGATTTTGGCGTCTCCGGTTGCCGGATCAACCAACTTTTCCGCACTCAGTGTTGTCAAAAGAAAACACCAAGGTAATCTTGTTGTGTTTGCCCCCCCTGTTCCAAGCGAGTCCTCAAAAAAGGAAACTGGCTCTGTTACCAAAAATTCCGCCGAAACCATTTCATTCCTTGTTCCCAATCCGTCTTCCTGCCGGAATAATAAATCATTCGGCAAGTTCCTTGTTTCCGAAACCTGTTTCAAATCATTGAGTGTTGCGCCGTAAAAAAAATGTTCATCGTTTCCGAACAATAATAAGCGTGTTACATCACGGACGAGCAAAAGTTCTTCGAGGGTTGCGGGCAGGGTGTTGCGTGGCCGGTAGGCTGCGCCGGTTTGTGCGTAATAATCAAGTTCTGCCCCCGAAGAACGCGGCACCTTATCCGCATCAATCCAATCAAGAATTGATTCCGCCATTGTCGGTGTCATGCCCGGTAATTTCAAAAGAGCCTGCAACCCTTGACCCGAAGACTCCCTCTCCCACTCCAAAACAGAACCAAGATGAAGCCGTGTCGATTCGTTGACCAAACCAAAACGAATCCCCTTGAGTTGCCCCTGCTCAATACGAGGCGAAACAACACTAAACCGCCCTGCCCCACGACCAAAACGACCCAATGAACTCGAAATAACCTCAATACCGCAAAATTGTACCGGATTATCGTACCATTGGTAATGTTGGGAATATTCGGCGGAATTTTGTTGGGAAAAATAAAATAATTCGGAGGAGTTTATTTCGGGGGAATTGGTTTCGGAAATTCGGGAGGATTCCGAAACCTGAAGCGTATGCCCAATAAACTCAATACCCGATTGAACAAGTTGACTCGCCTGAATCTCGTCACCACGAAACAATGCCGCTTCATATTCTGTTGTCAACAATGCAAGCAAAGATAACGACCCCACCGCAAGCATCGCAATAATAATACTCACAAGAAATAAAATCATCTTTATATAGTGGAGAGTTGAGAGTGGATAGTGGATAGTAGAGAGTTAATAGTTAATAACTAATAGTTAATAGGTTAATAACTAATAGTTGATAGTTGATAGTTGATAGTTGATATTATTGCATACGGAATTTTTATCGCAATAGTTATAAATCCGCATGCGGCACTCTCCACTATCCACTCTCCACTATCCACTCTCCACTATCCACTTTCCACTATCAACTATTTACTATATTTTACTACTATTATTTTCCGATAATTAAGTTATACTTTTATTGTTGTTTTTTGTGTTGCGTATTTTTCTACGTAACGGATTGTCGCAACTATTGTCCATGAATTGCAAAGGAGATTAAAAATGTCGCCCATCGTTCAAGATGTTATCAACCGGCTCGATCAACTTCGTCAAAAATGGTGGATTTTTACTCTTCTTAGTTCAACGATTTGGGCGGTAAGTGCTTCGTTGTGTCTTTTTATGATTTTTGCGTTTATTGACACATTTTTCCGGTTGCCGCAATCACTACTCGCTCTGGGGTTTACGATTTGGCTTTTGACAACAATTGGTTTCCTTACATTTGTTATCCGCCGTGTCATTATTAGTCAACGCTCCCTCGAAGGAACCGCCCGTTGTCTCGAAGCGGAAAATCCAACACTGGGAAGTCATCTCATCAATCTTGTACAACTCTCCAATGATACAGAAAATATTAATCGCGGTTTTTGCCGAGCAGCAATAGAACAAGCGGCCAAAGCAGTTGAAACATTTCCGTTTGAATCGGCAACCGCCAAAGAAACCCGATTCCGGCGTTTTCTGTATTCACTCCAAACGCCGCGTGATTTTCTGGAAGCGTGTGTTTGTCTTATTATTCTGAGTTTATTGGCATTGATTGGGGGTTCTGTGTTTCCCAATTGGAGTTCAGCCGCCAACCGTTTGACAACACCTTGGGAATTTGTGCCGTCTGTCGGGGCGGTTCGGATTGAAGTTCAACCGGGTGATACTGATGTTTTGATTGGGAGTTCCCTTCAAGTTATTGCCGAAACAGAAGAACCCGTCTCGGAAAACCCCTTCACCGCAACTCTGTTTGTCAAAACGGAAGGAAATGACAAAGAAGAAAGAATGACCATGTTCCCCGACGAAAATGTTCAGGAAACCAGCAGCGAAAATGAAAACAAAACCGCCAATGAAACAAACAACCAAAACGATAACAACAAAACAAAACCGTTACCGGAAACACATATTAGAAAATCGTATTCCGTAACAATTCCGGTTATTGGCAAACCGAGTGTGTATCGGGTGGAGGTTGGTGATTCGCAAAGCCCGAAGTTCAAAATCAGCGTTTCGGAAAAACCAACGGTTGCCGACGCAGAAGTGGTTTACACGTATCCCGCTTACATGAAACGTCCCCCCAACACGGTGAAATTGCAAACTCCTGATCTTACCGCTCCGCAATACACTTCCGCAAAACTCCGTATTCGTTCTACCGTTCCAATAACTTCGGGGCGTCTCGATTGGGACGGCGGCGGTATCATCGGAACCGTACAAGATAACGGTAATTATCTTGATGCGCAAATCGATTTGATTCGGTCAATGTCTTATAAAATTCGTTTGCAAAAGGATGCATTTGAGGACCCGGTTCCTCGTATGAACAGTGTTCGGGTTGATCCTGACCGTGTTCCGGGAGTCGAAATGATCCGCCCAACCGCTGATGTAAGTGTCGGAATTGGTCAAAGTGTTCCGATCTCCGTTAAATTGACCGATGATTTCGGAATTTCCGCCGCATGGATTGAAGCAAAAATTAAAGATAATTCAAAAGATGAAGACGAAACCGCCAGAAAAATATCCCGCACAACAACCAAAGAATCAATCGAAAAAATTCATCGTTGGGTCATTGACGACAAAAATCAAACAACGCTTCTTGATTTAGAACATATTCTTCCTATTACGGAAAAAATGGTTATGCCGGGTCAAACGTTAATGGTTCGGGTTGTTGTGTTGGACAATCGGGTTTATCGTAATCCGGCTTGGGGGCTTGACCTCAAACCGCAGGAAACCGCCGGTCCTTGGCGGCTTATCCGAACTATCAATCAGAACGAAGCCGTTAAAGAAACAACCCAACAACTTAATATATTGCGGGATTCCTTGCGGAAACTGATGGAAAAACAAATCCGTAACCGCGTGCGAACCGGTCAAATAACCGAAAAACAAACTCTTGATGA
This sequence comes from Planctomycetaceae bacterium, assembly GCA_031279215.1. GTDB lineage: Bacteria > Planctomycetota > Planctomycetia > Pirellulales > Thermoguttaceae > WRKP01. The sequence goes on along the minus strand of JAITIZ010000112.1, from coordinate 1,919 downwards.
ACGCACCGCACTGACCGGTGAAAACCGAACAATTCAAATTGAAATTCAAAAAGAAGGAATCCGAATTGTTAAATCAATTCCCGCCGATAGCCGGACAGAGGATTTAATGATTAAACGGGACTTAAATAAACTAGCGTTTGGAGCAATGACCAAAGCAATCGAACAAGTCGATGGGCTTTCCCAATTGACCGATGTTGAAGCTTTTGATATTCCGGCAAAAGAGTTGAATGAATTGCAAGGTCAAATAGCTGATGCATTGCGGAACATGATTGGGATTGTGCGGGCAGCCGAAAGCAAAACGCTTGAAGAAATGGGATACCGTAACGAAGATGATTTACCGGATGATGTCCGCAAAAAGATGGAAGCACTGAAAAAAGCGGTGGACGAAGCTGTTGAAAATCAGCGGAAAGTTGTTGAAGCCGCCAAAAATCTGAATAAAGAAAACGTAGAAGATTTTTCCGACGAAGAAGAACAACTTGTTAAACAACTTCAAGCAGCCGAAGATGCGTGGGAAAAATTCCTCAACGAACTCAATTCCGATTTGAGTAAATTACCGTTCCAAGATTTTTCCAATGCGTCCTTACTTCAGGAGATGGTGGAGATTCAGACGGAAATTCTGAAAAAGAATGGTGATAAGGGTGATCTTGATAAATGTGCGGATATTGCGGTGCCGTTGGAGCAGCTTGGAACGGAAATGGCGGAAGAGATTACGTCACACATGGAAAAATGGTTACCGGACACCGCCGACCGAGAACGTTGGTCGCAGGAAGAAACAGTTAATGATAACGAAAAAGAAGCTCCAATGGCAGAGTTACCGCTTGAGCTTGAAGATTTGATTGGCGAGTTAATGGAAGAAGAAGAAGACTTGTTTGAAGAAATGGAGGATATTTCATCAAGTATGATTGATTCTCTTGACAAAGGTGCGGGTTGGGATGCGTTGGATGGACCCATTTCAAATAACTCTGCTGCCGGAGTAACCGGTAATCGGCTTCCGAATACCAATGAGATTGCGGGGCGTTCTGGCGAGGGTCGTCAAGGAAAATCCGGCGGTGAATTTGTTGGTGAAGAAGCGGTTGGAAAAGGCGGACGCAATACGCCGACTCGTTTAACACCTGACCCGTATATGAAAGGACAAATCAAAGATCATAGTCGTGATGCTGTTGGAGGAGCGACTGGCGGAGGTAAAGAAGCGGGTGAAACCGGTGAAGGTCTTGAAGGTCCGCAGGCACGAAATCGGGGTGATCGGGAACGAAACCGGTTGCCCGGTAAACAAGCCGATTTACGAAACCGTGCTGAAGGAATTGACTTAAATCACATGCGGGTTATGGGGTATCACAACACTGATCTTGAAAAAATGAAAGAGGTTATGTCGCAAGTTGAAATTGATTTACGCGGCGGGCGTTACCAAAACGCCCAACGGCAACGCCGAATTTTACTGGAATCTGCGGATGATGCCAAAAAACATCTGGGCGGTGAATTTCTTGTCAAAGAAGATAAAACCGTCAATCTCCCAACCAATATTCAAGAACAACTTGTTTCTGGAAACGATGATCCGTCCCCTGCCGGTTGGGAATCTGTCAACAAAGAGTATTTCCGTAAACTGTCTGAAGGAAATTAAATAAACGGTAATCTATCAGTAGAATAATTTTTTTGGTTCTATTTTCGTGTAATTTCCTTAATCTTTTATGTTTTCTTAGTCCCGCTAGGGGTGTGAAATGCATAACCGGCGGTGAAGCGAAGCGCAACCACCGGAGCAGGAACTCCCTCATGTTCCCAAAGCCAGATATTAGTTAATAGGTAATAGGTAACTTCTAAAAACTAATATATTAGGAGGAACGCAGGCGTCTCGCCTGCCCTGTTTTTTTACAAAAAACGCCTAAAAATGCGGTCGAGACGACCGCGTTCCTTCTAACAATAAA
>JAITIZ010000087.1 GCA_031279215.1 Planctomycetaceae bacterium | reverse complement strand
AAAAATTTATTGTTAGAAGGAACGCGGTCGTCTCGACCGCATTTTTAGGAGTTTTTTGTAAAAAAACAGTGCAGGCGAGACGCCTGCGTTCCTCCTAATATTAGTTTTTAGAAGTTACCTTCAGTAGGTTTTTTATTTTTCCGTCTTAACCCCTAGCAAGGTTAAGAGCGAAAAACGAAAATTTTAAGAATAATTACGCTTATTTTTTCATTTCCATCCGCAAACAAATTGACGAAATGATTCTACGGAATAGATGCTGTTTTGTAATATATCATTTGTAATATATCAATGGAATTTTTTTGAAAATTGGGGTTTTCTGAAATTGAAAATTAGTGTAAACTGCCTGCTCTTGAAATTGGGTGTTCGACAAACGCCTTAAATAAACGCATTAAATCATGGAGGAATTTTGGGCATGGAGGCTCGTTTTTTTTCTTACATTTTGCAAAGTGGTTATGTGATTATCCGGATGCTGGTGTTTTTGTTTTTGACCACAGGAGCCCAGTACGAAACAACAAATTTCACCGTCGATAACGCCCCTACTCCCAAACTTGCTCAAGAATTTTGCGAAACAGCAGAACAATACCGTTCGGAATTATCTGTTCTTTGGCTTGGTGAGGTGTTACCTGATTGGTCGTCGAAATGCACAATTACAGTTCATGTTGGTAATCATCTTGGTGCCGGCGGTGCAACCTCGTTTGTATTTGATAATGGCGAAGTTTACGGTTGGGAAATGGAAATTCAAGGTTCTGCTCAACGTATTCTTGATTCTGTGTTGCCCCACGAAATTACCCACACAATTCTCGCAACCCATTTTCGTAAACCATTACCGCGTTGGCTTGACGAAGGTGCCGCAACCTCGGTTGAACACCATACCGAGAAAGAAAATTATCGGCGAATGTTATTAACTTTTCTAAGTGAAGAAGTTCGAAAAGGTTTGCCGTTCAAGCGGATGGTTGCACTCAAGGAATATCCTTCCGATCCCATGCCGTTTTACGCGCAAGGTTTTTCTGTTGTTGAATATTTGCTTCTGTTGGGGCGTAAAATGGATTCTTCCGAACATCACCGACTCCTTCGTTTTGCCAAAACAGGAATGGATTCAAACAATTGGCAAGACGCATTGCAAAAACATTACAATATCGACAGTCTTGGGACATTGCAACTCAATTGGGTTCAATGGGTCAACGCCGGTTTTACTATTGAGAAAAATTTACCGTTCATAGCGGAAATAAATGAAAAAGAATCAAAAAATTTACCGGAAAACAATTTATCCGTAAATCAATCAATTATGTTAGTCAGTGCGAAACCGGCATCAATTCAGCAAAAATACGGAAAATCCATTTATGAGAAAACAGTTGAGAAAGCAGTTGAGAAAACGATAGAGAAAACACCAGAGAAAACAGCAGAGAAAACGATAGAGAAAACGGTTGAAAAAACAGCAGAGAACCAGAATCAACATATTAATTTTGATCCAAACGAACCAATTCGATTAGATGCGGTAATACGTTCTGTTCGGCGATAACCGGTTTGGGGAGTGATAAGTTCTGATTATACTCAATCGTGTTATCAATAGGTTGTTTTTATATTGCCATTACGTTTTCGAAAGGTCGCCTACCTCTTTCATGTTTGACTTAAGTCTTTGTGTTATAAAGACTTATGAAAACATATAAGTTGCTGTTCACTGCCGGGTTCACTCCTCAAAACGGCGTTGTTCACCAGGGGCAGGAATTGATGTAAACTATTGATTATAAATAGGTTGTGAAATATTTCAACGCAAATTGCTATGAAATTTTCATGTTAAAGCAGTTACCAATTACACAATGGGAGTAGCTCAATTCATAGTTTTATTGATTGCTTGAAAAAAACGATATGTTGCGTTTAGCCCTCGTAAATATAGCGTTGACGAAATTAATAACTCATGTTACGCACTGTTGGCGATTTTCATTTTCCCTAGTCCTTAAACAAACGAGTACATTTCAGAAATATTTAACAATAATTCGTCTCCCCTGCGTTTGTTCAACAATTTTGAAATAGCCCCAAATTATCGATACAATAATATGATTTTGGACGATTTTTAGGAAATACAACAAACAATGAATTGAATTATTGATTCGATAATATTCAAAAAGCGATAAAATTGTTTAGAAATTGTGTTTTGTGCATACAGTGACCGCAGATTGATCATTGACAATCAGATGAAAATAAAATTATATCGAAACATTAATATGAAATATTCGGGTTATGGGTCCACACTTGTGACGGAAGCAATCGGTCTATTTTTATGAATCTCTCGTATATCACAAGGAAGACAATCTGGATGAATTTCATTTTTTACTATCTTTAATAAAAAAGTGGTGATGTTCATTTCATATTTATCAAATATTGCACAATCAATATTGAAATAAACGACAGACCAATTATCTGGTTCCCCTTCTGTTATCCATGCGATCATCTCACCAAAAATATCACCGCCACATAAGAAAATTCCCCCTTTCTCTGGAAATACTGGATATTTGACCAGAGGAAGTGAACTCTCAAATAAAGTTTTCAATTGTTCAATGTTTTGTTTATGCCATCCCCAAAGAGAATAATCTCCATTATTGCAAGACTTGAAAGGAGTAGAAATATATATATATGCCTAAACCACATACAATCACCATAATGTTGAATATATTCTTTATAATCACTAGGCAATCTACTACCGATTTGATTTTCGATTTGTAAAAAATCTTTTTCTGAACCTGTATATATTGGATTTATCGGTGGCGGAGCCAATTGCAATAATTTTAATAACGACATAAAATTCCCTCTTTTTATTGTTGATTTAAAATTGTTGTAGCAATAAAAGGTGTTGATTCGATAACACCGCCTTTAACTCCCAAAGCATAAATTTCAATGGCTTTTGGATAATCAGTAACACCATCATAAACTGCATTGGCAAAATAACAAACTTCATCATAAGTTCCGTCGTAACTGTCTAATTATTGTTGAAAAAACAGAAACACATGTCGTTTTCGTTCAAAAAATCATATTTTTTGCACATTTTTAATTGTAACTTAGTGAAAATAAACATTTTATGAAAAACGATATAAATTGTTTCAGAAAAATCATGAAATATTCGGGTTATAGTTCCAAACTGGTAACAGAAGCAATCGGTCTATCCCCATGAAACTCACGTGCATCGCAAGGAAAACAATCAGGATGAATTTCATTTTTTACTAGTTTTAATAAAAAAGTGGTGATATTCATATCATATTTATTAAATAATGCGCAATCAATATTGAAATAAACAACAGCCCAATTATCTGGTTCTCCTTCTGTTATCCATGCGATCATCTCACCAAAAATATCACCACCACATAAGAAAATCCCTCCTTTCTCTGGAAATACAGGATATTTATGCCATGAATATTCATCTTTAAAAAGAAGTGACAAATGTTCAATATTCTTTTTATGCCATCCCCAAAGAGAATAATCTCCATTATCACTAAAATCGAAAGGAGTAGAAATACGAATATGCCTATACCACAGACAGTCACCGTAATATTGAATATATTTTTTATAATCAT
>JAITIZ010000030.1 GCA_031279215.1 Planctomycetaceae bacterium | reverse complement strand
TTCAATATATTCAAATGAAAATAATTACAGGCTAAACGATACCGTAACATAAAAATAAAAAAATTAGAAAGGGCAGTTAATAACAAGATTGAGTATAAATGAAAATTTCATCTGTTTTAATTTTTGGCGGAAAATGTCTTCAAATTGTGGGAGATTGTATTGAGATTGTCCGCAACACAAGGTAAAATTGTGGTAATATATCAGTGGAATTTTTGTTTTTTATATTAGCCCCGATAGGGGCGTCAGTATTATAGCCCGCCCCAACGGGGTGGGTTTAAGTTTCCCCACCCCGACGCCCTGAAAGGGCAACGGGAAAATGATTAAATAACGAACCGTGTAAAATTTCCTATCGCCCTTTCAGGGCTTGTTAATTAGGGTTGATTTGTTACCCGCCCCGCAGGGCGGGCTATAATACTAACGCCCTTTCAGGGCTACTATGGTTGTGATCTACAATAATTCCACTGATATATTACAAAAAAATAATTATCCGTTTTCAATATTCTGTTTTTTATTTATTATTGGAGCGTTTTGTTATTGGTTTTCGTTACCGCCGTTTGGTTTTTGGTTTTTGGTTTTTCTTGTTCCTGTTTTCTGGACATTCGTAATCGAACACCCCCAACCAATTCGTTTTCGGACAATTTATTTCGGGGCATTTTTGTTCTGGATTGCCTCAATTTGGTGGATTGCCTGCCCGCATCCATTGACAATATTGGGATTACTGGCTCTTGCTGTTTACCTTTCCTTTTATTGGGTTCTCTTTTTTTCCGTTTCACGAATTGCGGTTTGCCGTTTTAGAATTCCGGTTGTTTGGGCTGTTCCGGTTTGCTGGGTTGGTTGCGAATATTTACGTAACCATATTCTTGGCGGTTTTTCCTTCTGCTCATTAGAACACGCTTTGTACCGCCAACCCTTATTGATTCAAATTGCGGATATTGGCGGCGGTTATCTTGTCGGCGGAATGATTATGTTTATTGGTTCCGCTGTTGGTTCTGCGATTGGCTCCCTGCTGAACCGCAGAATTTCCGCCTATCGTTGTTGCGAATATTTTTTTGCCGGAATTATTTTTGTTACGGTACTCGGATATGGTTTTATCCAAACCGCAAAATCACATACAAGTAAATCGAATTTGACGCTTGCCGCATTGCAAGGTAATATTCCGGTTCGGCTTAACGATAATTTTGAACAGACTGAAAAAACATTGAAACAATTTATCGATTTAACAAACCAAACCGTTCAAAACACTCAGACGGAACAAAAACCGCTTGATCTGATTATTTGGCCCGAAACCGTGTGTCCAATTCCTTTTTTAGAGTACAACACCGACTTAAAACCCGCAGCGTTTGAAGATTGGACAGAGGAAGCGGTTGAATATTGGAACAATCAATTCAAGCAGCTCCAAATATTTGTTAAACAAATTAGGGTTCCGGTTCTTGTTGGTCTTTCGACATTGGTTTTTGAGGAACCGCCGACACCAAAACGATTAAACTCTGCGCTGTTAATCGATCCGAAAAACGACCAAACGGATTTTCGTTATGATAAAACACAACTCGTAATGTTTGGCGAATACATTCCGTTTTCAAAATATTTACCGAACAATTTTTTTCTTAAAACGCTTTGTCAGGAAGCCGGACGCGGTACGGAACCGGTTGCGATTCCGTTAGGCGGTAACCGGTTGTTTCTTTCGGTCAATATTTGTTTCGAAAGTACAATACCGCATTTTGTACGGAATCAGATTTTAACATTGAAAAAGCAAGGTAAGGAACCGGCGATTTTAATTAACATGTCGAATGATGGCTGGTTTCGGTTTTCGCAACAGATCGATCAACATTTGGCAACACATATTTTTCGTGCAGTGGAAAATCGGCGGCCATACATCACAGCAACAAACGGCGGTTTTTCCGCAATTATTAACAGTTACGGGATTATTCAGAACATTGGACAACGCCGTGAAGCGGAATCTGTAATTGGTTCGGTGTTGGTAATGGATTATGAAACACCGCTTTATCATCACATCGGAGATATTCCGGCAATCATTTGTATGACCTGTCTTTTGATACTGATCCCGTTGGGATGGTACAAAAATCAATTTCCGAAACAAAATTCAGCGCAGTTCCTTCGGAATGGTTGATTTAAGATGATGCTCATGAACATTAACATCAATATTTGTAATATATCAGTGGAATTTTTGTTTTTTTGAGATCACGAAATACACTAAATTTCACAAAAAAGTTTTTAAACACGAAATACACTAAATTTCACGAAATACACTAAAATTATCTAAAAAAAACTTTCGTGTTTTTCGTGTCATTTCGTATGTTTCGTGTTAAAAAAATTAAAACAAAAATGTCAAAATAGACAGTTACGAAGAAATTCCACTGAAATATTACAAAAATTTTAGATGAAATTTTCACACTACTGAATAGTTACATTATTTTTTGGTAAGAGTTGTTCTTGTGATTGTTTATTGCCGAGCCAGAGGCGAATTTGACGTTGAATAGGTTGGCTTTGACGGATTAGCAGGCAAGCGGAAGGACGATCAATAATAATGTCGCCTCGTCCAATTGTCTCGGGATCATCCGGCAACCGCCACGAATCCGGTTCCAACGCCGAGCGTATTGTTCGGACAAGTTCTTCGGGGGGGGTATTGGTTGTTGTGATAAAACGGTGAACTTCGATAGTCATTTTTTCCGGTTGCCGTGCGGAATCTGTTGTTGTAATTTCAAGGGTATCGTAATCGACAATCCGGTACGTTAATGACGCAACATCAACAGACGCAAGTAGTTTTTCAAGAGCCTCATGGACTGTTCCATGATTACACTGAACCACCGCCTTCATCGGTTGTAACGGACTCAGCATCCGATGCAATGACTTATGATCAACAAAAATATAAATTTTTGTTGCCGATTCCAGTTGTGAAAGAACATGGGACAACAGGATCGGTTGATAGTAATTCAGGGTCATTGGAGCCATTACCATGTCCCAACCAAATGCTTCTGGAACCAAAAATTTTTCGACCACTTCGGTTTGTTGCGGCAAATTCCGAATAACCCGTAACTGCTCCAAGACTCGCAATGTTTCATTCAACAACCGGAATTGACCTCGAACAACCAGCGAATTTCCCGCAATTTGAATAAAAGAATCATTGGCAGGATCAACTAATCGTTGCAGAATTTCAGCAAGATATTCTGGAGTTAATGGTTCGGCGGTATCTTTTGTATTTTCAACCAGGTCGGTGATGTCAAAGGTTCGTTCTGAAGGAGTGTTACGGCGTTCTGCTGAAACAGTAATTAGGATTTGACGATCTTCAATAACCGGTTCCAATTCGTATGTTGCAAGAATTTTCGTCAAAATTTCGCCTACTGTTGCGCTATCAAACCGTACCGTTAAAGGAACATCAACCCGAATCCCGCGCGGACGCATCTCGTCAATATCAAATGTTATCGGAATTTCCGTCAAGTCAGAAAACAAACGAATTACATTAAACAACGGCGTATTCTCAAGTTTAAGCCCCGCAAGCGGAATCGCAAGACGATCCGTAATATTTATTGAAAGAATTGGTGATGACGGAAGAATACCCGGCATCTTCTTTTCAATATCGGATAATAAATCGGTTGTTGATTGGATTTCCGGTTGGGATTCTTTCGGCGTTTGGGCAAGCAATTCTGCAAGTTGGCTGCTTTGGTCTTCTTGTTCTTCTTCTACCGTAACTTCGACATTTTTTGTATCATTTACAGAAGTTGTCTGAGTTACGGACGGAATTTTTTCTGTTGTAACGGGAGTTGTTTTTTCCGATATTTTTTCCGAAATATCGTTCTGTATATTTTCCTGTGTATTTTTTTGAATATTTTCTGAAATATTTTCCTGCGGCACAACAACCTCTGCCGGAACCGCAGAATCAGGAATTTGTGTTGCTGGAGCGGGAGAAGGTTCCGGTATTTTAGAACCATCAACCGGAATATTGGGTTGTTCTATTGGAATTTGGTTTAAACGATTACCTTTAACAGACATCAGAACACCAAAAGCAATAATCAGAATAAGAAAAAGAACCGCCGGAATACTAAGCAATATTTTTCGTACTCGGAGTTCTGTTTCGGAAAGCGGTGTTGACGATGATTGCGGCAATGGAGGAGGAACTGGTTTTTCTTCGTGTTCCGGCGTCGTGTTAATAATCCCTGATTCCGTTTCACTCGTTAAAATATCGGGGAATTTTTTAAGTGGAACTGATACGGAAACGTCATCAGGTTGTGCAATAAGAACCATACCGCCGCATTTCGGACACGCAAGAATCTGACCAACCAACTCTTCATTTTTGACAATGAGTTTCGCATTACAGGTTGTACATTGGATTGTAAACATATCACCAATAGAATTCTGTGTTTAAAAATTACTCAAACGTATCGCCATTATACCACAAATATCGAAATTACCAACCCATGACCGAGTTTGCGTAACAAATATCCAATTTCGTCAAATTATTCCCCCAAATCAAAAAATTCATGTAACTAAAATATAGGGTAAATCAAAATTTAAAATAACACATCCCGAACTTAAAACAGAACGTGTGATCGCATATTTTCGCATCGGACTGAAAAAAACAGATGGTATACTCATTACACTTTAAATTTCGGTTTTTATTACAAAAGAGCTGTTCACCCGAATCGCCCCAACGGGGCAATCAGCATTAGCGTAGGGCAACGCCCTACGTAACAAATATAAAACAC
>JAITIZ010000011.1 GCA_031279215.1 Planctomycetaceae bacterium | reverse complement strand
TCGGTGCCGATTTTTCAATGGATATTGAAATCGGAGACGAAACTTTTACAAAAAAACCAAACATTCTTGAAGAGATCGCTTATCGTGATACTTGGGGAAAAGGTGCGGATTCGTTTATCGCGATGATCTATGAACGACTACTCCTCATGTATGATCTACTCGCCGATGACGGTAGTATTTATGTACATTGCGATTGGAGAACAAACGCACTTATTCGGTTGTGCTTAGATGAAATTTTTGGAAAGCAATTTTTATGCAATGAAATTACATGGCGGCGATCCTATAGTCATAATGACGGTAATAAATTTGGTGTTATTACAGATACCATATTGTGGTATTCTAAATCGGAAAACTATTTGTATAACAAAATATTTATACCACGTTCAGATGAAGAAACTATAAATGAATATCCTTATATTGATGAACAAACTGGAAAAAGATATAAATCTGTTTCAATGAATGGACCGGGGCAAGGTGAACCTCGTTATTTTGGAAAAGATAATTTAATTTCGCCTCCTCATAGAAGACATTGGATTTGGACTCAAGATCGAATAGACAATGCGATAAAGGACAATATTATATTCTTTTCGTCCACTGGTGTACCCCGTTATAAGCAATATGTAGAATCTATTGAAGGTAAACAAGTTCAAAATTTGTGGGTTGACTTTATGGCAATTTCATCACAATCGAAAGAATTACTTGATTATCCAACCCAAAAACCAGAAGCGTTACTTGAACGAATCGTGAAGGCGTCGTCGAATGACGGCGATCTTGTTGCGGATTTCTTTTGCGGTTCGGGGACATTGGCAGCCGTTGCAGAAAAATTGGGACGAAAATGGATTGCAACTGATTTGGGAAAATTCGCCATTCACACCACACGAAAACGGATGATCGGCATACAACGTCAACTCAACAATGACGGTAAAAATTTTCGTGCGTTTGAAATTCTTAATCTCGGCAAGTATGAGCGTCAACATTTTATCGGTGTTAATATGAATCTTCGTGAAGAAGACCGTCAACAACAAATCAAAGTAAAAGAAGCGGAATTTGTGTTACTGATTTTGAGCGCCTACAAAGCGGAACCGGTTGAAAATTTTGTTTGTTTTCACGGTAAAAAATCAGGACGTCTTGTTACGGTTGGTCCTGTGAATCTTCCCGTAACACGGTTGTTTGTCGAAGAACTGATTTTGGAATGCCGTAAAAAACATGTTACAAAAGTAGACCTGCTTGGTTTTGAATTTGAAATGGGATTATTTCCAAACGTTTTGGATGAAGCCAAAAGTAAAGGAATTAATATTGCTCCAAAATATATTCCCGCCGAAGTTTTTGATAAACGCGCTGTTGAAAAGAATCAGATTGTCTTTCACGATGTTGCCGCCATTGAAGTGAAAACGGAAAAAAAGAAAGAAGGTGTACGTGTTATTTTGACGGATTTTTCCGTGTTTTATTCGCAAGATTCCATTAAAAAAACAGAAGAAATACTCAAAGACGGTAAATCAAAAATCGTGGTGGAAAAAGGGCAAGTTGTCAAATTAAGCCGGAATAAAAACGGTGTCGTAACCCGTGAAAAATTAACCAAATGCTGGACTGATTGGATTGATTACTGGGCGGTTGATTTTGATTTTGAGAGTAAACGGGAAATTATTCATGTCAAAAATGAAGTAACAGGAGAGTATGAAGAAAAATGGACAGGCGATTTTATTTTTGAAAATGAATGGCAAAGTTTTCGTACAAAACAAGATCGAACACTAGAGTTACAAAGTGTTTTCCATCAGTACCAAAAATCAGGAAGAAAAAAAATCGCTGTCAAAGTAGTCGATATTTTCGGCAATGATACAATGGCCATAGTAGAAATTTAACGGCAGAGTTGACCGCGTAACGGCGGGGCTTGCCCCGCGTAAATTAGGACCGAGTTAACAGCGGGACTTAGGACGGGGTAAACCCCGTCGTTAACAAATTAACAACACATCAATTTATGTTACATTCTGATTTTCCTCATTCACCGTTTGACATTCTTGAACCGGAAATCCGTTGGTTTCCCGCTGATGAATCATTGCGGGAAAACGGTATGGAAAAATTATTACCGCCGTTTGTTGCCGAGTTACGAAAAGCGGTTAAAATTTTTCGCAATAATAATTATGCCGGCGCAAGCCAAACCAGTCGGTCACTTTTAAATTGGTGGTTCAATACACCGCATTTAATCGAAAAATATAATGCACCGTCAGAAAAGTTTCAATATTTTTTTGCACAACGCGAAGCATTGGAAACGATCATCTATCTTTACGAAGTTGTCGGTGTTAGAGATAAATTTGACTTAATCCCGTTTGACTGTAACGAACAAGTCAACGCTAATATGTTTGATGAAACATGGCGGCGTTTCGTTGTTAAAATGGCAACCGGAAGCGGTAAAACGAAAGTATTGAGTTTGGTGTTAGCTTGGAGTTTTTTTCACAAACTCTATGAACCGGAATCAACGCTTGCCCGAAACTTTCTGATTATCACGCCCAATATTATTGTACTGGATCGAATTCGCCGTGATTTTGATAGGTTACGTATTTTCTCTGCTGACCCGGTGATTCCCGACAACGGCTTCAACGGTCAAAACTGGAGAAATGATTTCCAATTGACGGTACATATTCAGGACAATGTGCGGATTACTCACTCAACAGGAAATATCTTTTTGACCAATGTTCATCGCGTTTTTCTAGGTAACGAAATTATGCCGTCGCCGGACGATGACAATCTAATGGATTATTTTTTCGGAAAACGTCCCACCGGTAAAACATTGGATTCTAAAATTGATCTCGGTACAATTATTCGCGATATTGACGAACTGATGATCCTCAACGACGAAGCACATCATATTCACGATTCCAGTTTAGCATGGTTTCAGTCGATTCAGGATATTCATAACCGGTTGCTTCAAAAAGATTCCAAACTTTCTTTGCAAATTGACACAACAGCAACGCCCAAACATAACAATGGTTCTATTTTTGTACAAACTATTGCCGATTATCCCTTGGTCGAAGCAATTGCTCAAAATGTTGTCAAACATCCGGTGTTGCCAGATGTCGCAAGCCGAGAAAAACTTCACGAAAAACTGAATACAAAATACACAGAAAAATATGCGGATTATATTCATCTTGGAGTGATCGAATGGAAAAAAGCATTTGCGGAACATGAAAAAATGGGAAAAAAAGCAATCTTTTTTGTGATGACCGATGACACACGAAATTGTGATGAAGTAAAAGAATACCTCGAAAATCATTATCCTGAATTGAGAGACGCGGTCTTGGTCATTCATACCAAAAACAACGGCGAAATTTCTGAATCTTCTACCGGAAAAAGTTTGGAAGAATTGGAAGAATTGCGGAAACAAGCCAACGAAATTGATCATTGGGAAAATAAATATAAAGCTATTGTTTCCGTGATGATGCTCAAAGAAGGCTGGGATGTTCAAAACGTTACAACAATTGTTGGGCTTCGGGCTTATTCGTCGAAGAGTAATATTTTACCGGAACAAACGCTGGGACGCGGTTTGCGAAAAATGTATTCAGTTGATGTAACAGAATATGTGAGCGTTATTGGAACGAATGCGTTTATGGAATTTGTCGAAACAATTCGGGCAGAAGGCGTCGAATTGGAACGGGCAGAAATGGGAGAAAAAACAAAACCGCAAACTCCGCTCATCATAGAAATCGATAAAGATAATTCCAACAAAGATATGGATACACTGGATTTAATTATTCCGATCATGACACCTCGTTGTTACCGTGAATATCAATGCCTTAACAATATTGACGAAACAAAAATGGAATTTCAAAAACAACTTTATCATTTGTTTACAGAAGAAGAACAAAGAGAAATCGTTTTCAAAGATATTGTAACAAATGAAATTGTCCATGATACTCAACTGGATACGGAAGGCATCGTGGATTTTCGTGACGTGTTGCGATTCTTTGCGGAAATCCTGATGAAAGAACTACATCTGGTAAGCGGTTATGATGTTCTTTATTTGAAATTGAAAATATTTGTACGTGAACAATTATTCGGACAAACAGTTGATCTGGAATCTCCTAACACGGTGCGAAATCTTTCCGAATCTGACGTTACTAAAACTGTTATTGAAACGTTCAAAAAACAAATTAACTCCCTGACGGTTTATGATCAGGGAAGTGCGGAAATTAGCGGAACAATTCAACTTCGAAATACTCGTCCGTTTTGGGTTAATAATCAGGAATATCTTTTACCGAAAAAGAGCGTTTTTCGCCGTTTGATTTGGGATTCGGAATTGGAACACCGGTTTATTCAGTCGCTTGAAAAATGGAAGGATGTTGAATCTTTTGCCAAAAATTTTATTGCCGTCGGATTCAAATTGGATTATATTAATCAAGATGGAGATGTTACGAATTATTATCCCGATTTTTTTGTCCGTCCCACTTCAAAAGGCAAACCGCGCCTTGTTATTGTAGAAACAAAAGGACGTGAAGATCTTGATGTTCCGCACAAAATGTCAAGGCTCAGCCAGTGGTGCGAAGACGTCAACCAACGCCAAAACAAAATAGAATATCTATTTGTTTATGTGGATGAAGAAAATTTTGACAAATATCAGCCAACTTCATTTAACAATCTGATCGAAATGTTTCAGGAATATCAGAAATAATAAGTTTAAAATCATTGTAACGATTCAACTAATGATTATGAAGCGTCAGCTCAAGAGTTATAAATAATCAATTTGTAATATATCAGTGGAATTTTTGTGTGAACCACCGAAAAAGCAATCATTCAAAGGTAGGTCATGTTTCGCCGAAGGGCTTTCACCCGCCATGGCGTCGGCGATAGCCGACTTGACCCTGTTGACGGACAGAAATGGGAAAACCGGATCAAACGTTGCGACCGTGGATGAAAATCCTTCGGCGAAAGGCGTTCACCTACGGTCGCCTACCTCAGGTTTTATCTTTTAACGAAAATTCCAATGATATATTACAAATAATCAATTTTAATATTGTCAAAAATCTAAAATTCTGTACAAAATCATGTTTACTCCAATAACGAAAGAATTTGCATATCAAAAACTTGCGGAATTGGCGGAACGTTTTGAGGAACAATACGAAAGTTACAAAAACAGCGAATATAATGAAACATTGACGCGTCATGATTTTATTGATCCGTTTTTTAAGGCGTTGGGTTGGGAT
>JAITIZ010000688.1 GCA_031279215.1 Planctomycetaceae bacterium | reverse complement strand
GCGAATGGAGTTGAATGTTTGACTTTGGGTCGTGTTTCAATTCGAGGTTTTGCATTTGCGGCATGGCGATGGTAATAAACTTCGTTTGGCGTTTTTCCATTTAACGTCGTATGTGGTCGATGTTCATTGTACCAATCAAAGAATAATTTCGTTTCATATTAAAATATTTCATAACCTGTTTATAATCAAGACTTTAACTTCACTTCCTGCACCTGGTGAACAACGCCGTTTTAAGGAGTGAACGGGTCAGTGAACAGCCGCTTACATGTTTTTATAAGTCTTTGTAATACAAAGACTTACGTTAAACTTAAAAGAGGTAGGCGACCTTTCGCTGAAGGGTTTTCACCTACGGTTGCCTACCTTCCGAAAACGTAATGGAAATATAAAAACAACCAATTGATAACAGGATAGAGTATAAATGAACACACCAACCTGTGAATACTAGGAAATTTTACAGAATAATTACGCCTGATGATGAACAATAGAATCACTACAGAATAGATGCCCCAATTTTGAAACAATCAGATTTTTTTTAATCGTTCTATTTCCTCCAACCACAGATTGACATTCGCATCACTGGGCATTCGCCAATCACCACGCGGCGACAAATTGACCGAACCAACTTTGGTACCGTCAGGCATACAACTCCGCTTAAACTGTTGACTGAAAAATCGACGATAAAAAACTTCCATCCATCTTAAAATGATTGTTGTTTCATAATTGTTCTTAAACGCGTGTTGCGCTAAAAAATAAATTTTCTCCGGCGAAAAACCGTAACGTAATGTGTAAAAGAGGAAAAAATCATGCAACTCATAAGGACCAATTAAATCTTCCGTAAATTGAGTCATTGTTCCCTGAGAATCAACCGGTAATAGTTCAGGACTGACCGGAGTTTCAATAATGTCCCGCAATGTTTTCTGTGTTTCCCAATCCGTTTCCGTATTCATTTGATTTTCTGTTACCCATTTCACCAGATGCCGAACCAATGTTTTTGGGATTCCGGCATTCACTCCGTACATTGAAATATGATCACCGTTATAGGTTGCCCATCCCAACGCCAATTCCGACATGTCGCCGGTTCCGATAACCAATCCGTTCAGTTGATTCGCCAAATCCATCAGAATCTGTGTCCGTTCACGTGCTTGCGTGTTTTCGTACGTAATATCGTGTTGTGTTATGTTATGGTCAATATCTTTGAAATGCTGTTCACAAGCAACCGTAATATCAATATCTTTAACAGTAATTCCCAGTGTTTCCATCAAACGGCGGGCGTTTTGATGTGTTCGGTTGGAAGTACCGAATCCGGGCATTGTTACTCCGCAAATCATTTGACGCGATAATTTTAACCGATCAACTGTTTTGACACAAACCAGTAACGCTAATGTCGAATCCAAACCGCCGGAAACTCCCAAAATTAACGAACACGCCGACGTATGAACCAACCGCTTCGCCAAACCAAGCACCTGAATCGAAAAAATCTCCTCACAACTTTCATTATAGTTATCCGTTACAGGAATAAATGGAGCAGGATTGATGAAACGGTTTAACTGAAAATTTTCTTTGGACGGATTTGTAGAGATTAACGTCTCTTCGGCATAATCTGTACAATTAACAGAAGGTTTCGCAATAAAGGTAGTATTCCTTTGCCGCTCAGCATTCAGTAAGTCAAAGTCAATATCGTTAATAATCAATTGTTCTTTGAGTTGGAAACGTTGGGATTCCGCCAACAATTTACCATTTTCGTAAATATAAGCGTTTCCGGTGTAAACGACATCGGTTGTCGATTCACCAAAACCGGCGGAAGTATAAAGATAGGCCGCCTGACAACGTGCCGACTGTTGACTGATAAGCGATTTAACATATTGCTGTTTGCCGATCAATTCATTGCTCGCCGACAAATTGAAAATCAAAGAAGCTCCAGACATCGCGTAACAGGAACTCGGCGGAATTACCGACCAAAGATCTTCGCAAATTTCGATAGCAAATTTTCCGCAACCAATATTGAACAAAATATTTGTACCAAAAAGAATGTCTGTATCCGTGTATCGGATTGTTTGCGGAAAAGGAATGTTTACCGGTTGATACGATTGGAACCAACGTTTTTCGTAAAACTCCGCATAATTCGGAATATAAGTTTTGGGAACAATTCCTCTGATAGACCCTTCAAAACAAATGATCGCACAATTGTACAATTTGGAATTGTGTTCGATTGGTACTCCGATGATGAAAATAATTGGTACATTTTTTGTTGCCTTCAATAATCCGATAACAGTTTCTTCGGCAGCCTGAATCAGTTTTTTCTGAAAAAACAAATCGCCGCAACTATACGAAGTTACGGATAATTCGGGGAAACAAATGATTTTTGCTCCTTGCGAGTAAGCATTGAAAATCATTTTTTCTATCTGCTGTCCATTAAATTCGCAATCGGCAACCCGAACTTCGGGAATTGCCGCCGCAATTTTCAGAAAACCAAAATTTTCCATAAGTAACAAAAAGGTTTAATTCGATTATTTTTTGACGGGATAAATAGAAGTTACAGAATTTTTATGTAAAAACACACAACGATATGTTCCAACAAAACCGAATTTTAAAATGTGATAAATATATCTATTTTATGTGAACAGCAACAAATTTTCTTTAGGTAACTTCTAAAAACTAATATTAGGAGGAACGCAGGCGTCTCGCCTGCCCTGTTTTTTTACAAAAAACTCCTAAAATGCGGTCGAGACGACCGCGTTCCTTCTAACAATAAATTTTTACATTAGGTTTTTAGAAGTTCCCTTTAGTATCTTGTCAAAACGGTTCTTTTTATGATATGATTATCATTGTCAATTAGGACATTGTCAATTAGGACAAGTTGGATAGACTGGCGGATCAATTGCCGTCCATATAATTTACATCCAGTATAATAATATTCCATCAATTATTCAATAACTTTATTCAATAACAATGTATCAACGTAGTTTTTCGTTATTATCTTCTGAAAACAGTTTACTTTTTGTTGTCGATATTCAAGAGCGGCTGATGCCGGTTATCAACAAGGGTGATACGGTTATTTTCAACACACGGCGGCTCCTTAATTCGGCACAATTATTGGAAATTCCCGTTCTTGTTTCGGAACAATATCCCAAAGGACTTGGCGCAACAGCAGCCGAAATCGTTCCGGCAATTCCCAAAACAACACCGGTAATTGCCAAAAAATCGTTCAGTGTTTGTGCGGTTGAAGAAATTCAGAGGGAACTCGAAAAATATCCTGTTTCAAAAATCATTCTTTGCGGAGTGGAAACACATGTTTGTATTTTACAATCGGCGTTTGATTTTTTGGCAATGGGCAAAGAAGTTGTTTTGATAGTTGACGCAGTCGGCAGCCGGTTTTCGATTGATAATGAAATAGCGATTCGCCGTTTGGAATCATCCGGTGTTACTTTGGCAACCGCAGAATCTGTTATATTCGAATGGTGCGGCACGTCCGAACATCCGCAATTCAAAACCATTAGCCGTATTGCAAAAGAAAAAGCCGGAAACAGCAAACAAAATACCGGAATATAAATTCGTAACTTAAAACAATAACAAGGTCATTGACTTATTTATCATATTCTTTCTTCAGTATCTCTGCAATTTTTTCTGTTTCCTGTTTATTTCGTCCGGTTGTTTGTACAATTACTCCCAATCCTCTGTCTGTCTTTGTTAGTACGATTTCAATTTTTCCGTTGTGATAAACATTTTTTATAAATTTTTTACAATTCGGATTAAACGGCAGTGAATTGATAACACTGCAAACATAATCAGATTGTATAATTTTTTCTGCAAAAATTTGTAAAACATCTTTTCCGTGATCATCTCTTAAGTGTATTTTTTTTTGTGATACATTTATATTACAGGATTGAATTTCAACCGGCAGTTGTTTTTCAAGCCATTTCTGAAATGATACGCCATTAACGTGTTCAGGTTTCGATAAACATAAAACAGAAACTTTTTCTGTTTTGTTATCAGTAATTTTTTCAATTGAAAATAAAATATTGTCCCAATATGGTTCCGAAAGAAATCCGATACCTACCGTATCAAAATAATGTACAAGTCCCAGTCCTTGTATTAAGATGGACTCTTTATTTTTTTCAAGATAAAAAGAAGAAACGAGAACATCATCATTATTATTTTCGTCATCAATATAAGGATAACAATATAGAGACAAAAATAGTTGTCTATATTCTCTTCGTCGCAGATTATCGAAATATTGCCATAAAGATAAATCTTTACAAAGAAAAATTTCATGCCCGCTTTTTTCAAATCGGATTTTTAAATTTTTTGGAATTTTTAATAAATCCCAAGATTCTTTAATACATTTATAAGTTTCTAAAAACAACCGTACTCGTTCAAATGCTTCTGTTTCGCCAG
Source organism: Planctomycetaceae bacterium (assembly GCA_031279215.1). Lineage (GTDB taxonomy): Bacteria > Planctomycetota > Planctomycetia > Pirellulales > Thermoguttaceae > WRKP01. The sequence continues at coordinate 5,617 of JAITIZ010000688.1, read as the reverse complement.
ACGCATAAGGAATTTCAGAGAGTTCGTTAAAAAAAATGAAATTTTCGTTTATCATTTCAAATCAATTTTAAAAGTTGTTGTTCCCATTCATCAAGAAAATATTTCGGATAATCACTTAATGAACCGTTCTTATCAATTTTTATTTCAGATACAACAGTATGTGCTTTAAAATCTTCAATTTTTTTATCAAAAAAATCAATAATAACATCTGAATGTTTTATCAATTGCTCTTTAATTGCAACACGAATACCGTTAAGAAGATGATCACTGTGTGTTTCAACAATAACCTGATGCCCAGCGGCAACTGCACAGGTAATCAAACGCCCTATAGCAGATTGACCGGCAGGGTGAAGATGTGTTTCCGGGTTCTCAATGATGATGAGACTGTTTTTGAACGGAGTTAAAAGAGCCGCAATAACCGGTAAAACAAACGAAATACCAAATCCAACATTAGACGCACGAAATTTATTGGACTCCTCTTTTCCTTGTAAGAATGAAAAACGTATTTGCATAGAATCTAATGTGTGATGTTCTCTGGTCTCCAATCGAACTCCCGGACTAATTTCGTTCAACCACGCTTCTATTTGTCTTCGTACAGAAGTGTCGTTTTCCGATTTGTGTTTCAGACAATTATTGGGAACAGGTTTTGAGCCAAACGTTTCTATAAATTGTCCAACTAACGCACCGTCATTACCAAGTGTATGACGTTGACTAACTTTATACTGAGATGTCGGAAGAACCGTTCTTGGTCCTATACGTTCTGTTTTAAGAAAAAGAAAAGAATCTGTGAACAAAGATTGTTTTTTAATGGATAATAAATTTGCTTCTTCAAGTTCACAAACATCGGCATCGGGAGTATAATTTTTCGTTTTTAGAAGTAACGGTTTATTAAGATCACGAAATTTTATCTCGATTGAAATAATTTCATCGTTTGCATCTTGGTATAATAGATCAACCGCTTTACCAATTTTTATCAGTTCTCCGTTGAGAATAATATGAGATAAATCTGATTGTTGTAACGATTGACGTACAAGTAAAAGGCTTTGAATAAGAGACGATTTGCCCATACCGTTGAGTCCCATAAGAACAGTCAACGGTTTCATTTCAAAGTGTTGTTTTTGAAAACATTTAAAATTTGATAGTAAAATTTCTTTAATCATTTGATTTCAAAATTTTTGATATTAGTTGTTCCAAAGCGTCAAACCGTTTTTTTACTCGTCCTATTTGACCGGTTGATGACGTAAACGAATCATTTATATCAGGATTTTTTGTAAATAATATTTCATATTCTTTTTTTAATAGATTTTTCTTTTTCTGTAATTGTAATTGTTCTTCCTGATTCAATTTTCCTAATGCAACCATTAACGATTCAAAAATTGCTTTGTTAAACGGATAAATACGTTTTTTATAAGGTTTACGAAAAGCATATCTGCCAAAAAGTTCTGTTGCTAATTCCAATGCTTGAGAAAAATTAGTTCTTAGTTTATTATAAGTTTTATCCTCTTCCTTATTAAGTTTGTACATACACTCATTAAGAAAAGCATCCATAGAGCTGTTACTACCCGGATAGGAATCAACACCATAGTGAAAGAAGGCAAGAAAACGTAAAATACATTCACGATCTTCCATACGGCTTGCATTTAATGTATTCCAACACGCTTGGGCAAATTGTTTGTATTCCGCTAACTCCTGCAAAAAATCTGTTATTTTTCCTTGATTTAACGCATGTCTTATTTCTTGCGGCGACAAAGGAAGACCTCCTGTATTGATTCGGCGAAAGATCGTATATTGAACTTCACGATTATCTGCCATTTCTATTTTTGATACATTTATTTGGGTTTCTAAAATACGCCGCTGGTACCTTCTCTCAAGTTCACAAAATTTTTTCCCTTCACAATTTTTAAGAAATTCTAAACTTTCCAACCGAAATCCGTTTTTATTCTCTGAAGTTTCACCATCAATTATATATTCTTTCAGAGTAGTTAGACGTTGGAGACCGTCGATAACAATCCATCGATCCTCATTAACCGCATCCATATAAAATGTCGGTAAAGGAATCCGTGCCAAAAGAGATTCAATCAACCGGCTTTTTTCACGTAATTTCCAAAGCCCTGATTTTCGTTGAAATTTTGGAGAAAGATCAATTTCATTATTTTTAATCCTTTCGATAATATTAGAAATTGTCGGTTGATCAGTTACAATTCTAATATTTTTAGGATCAAATGGTAGAGAAGATATATCCTCTTCATTTATATCTTCTTCAATACCTGTAACAGGTAAGGGGATTAACTCGTTCAAAACGGATTGTTTTTTCATTGTTTTTACTTTTTTTGTTTCAGTATGAGACGAAATTATTTTAATAACCTTTTTAATACTTAAATCACTCAAACGGTAAATGAGATTTTCTCACTTTTTGCACACTGTTATTATTTTAACCGGAAATTCAATAATTTACTACTGGTCAAAACAGGAAACGGGCAAAAAAATGAAAAAAAGTTCCACTCCTCTTTTTTTGAAAGCTTATGAATTGTTTATTATCAATGTGTTGCGGAAAACAATGTTCAATAAATCATATTCAATTCATTGACACTTTGAGTAAATGATTTTGTAATGTAAATGGGATACAATTCGTTCACCGTCATTTATGTCAATAAACAAAAGGTGAAATTCAAAAGTAGGCAATGTTTCATCGAAAATCTTCTTATTTTTCTGAGTTTTTATTTTCTATTATTTTGCGTGAATGTTACAAAGTTCGTTATATTTCAGAACGAATTTTTGGCGTCGGGAAAGACCGCATTGCGAACATCGTCGGCGTAGTTTTTGACCGCATTTGAAATAATTGTTTGCAAATCGGCATATTGTTTCACATGTTTCGGAGTTCGGGTTTGTTCCGGCTTGTAACCAAGAAGATCATGAAACACCAAAACTTGACCGTCACAAAAAGGACCGGCTCCAATTCCAATAGTTGGAATCCGTAACAAACTTGTTGCCTCTTGCGCTAATTCTGTTTCAATACATTCCAGCACCATCGCAAATGCTCCGGCTTTTTCAACTGCCGTAATATCTTGAAACAATTGTTCGTGTTGCCGTTGCACAAAATAGCCGCCGGTTTGCCGGATTTCCTGCGGACGAAGACCGCAATGTCCCAGAACAGGAATTCCGGCATCAACTAAAGCAGCAATCGTGGACGCACGATTTTCACCGCCTTCAAATTTGACCGCATCTGCTGAAGTTTCTTTAAGAATTCTTGCTGCTGCCCGAATTGCTTCCGTCGAACCGAGTTGGCAAAACGGAAACGGAATATCAACAACCACAAACGCCCGTTCCACCGCACGAACAACCATTTCCGCATGATAAATAATTTCATCAAGTGTTACGGAAAGAGTTGTCGTTTTCCCCTGAACAACATTTCCCAAACTGTCGCCGACAAGTAATAAATCAATTCCGGCGTTATCCAGTAAACGAGCACTCGGATAATCGTAAACCGTTAATACAACAATCTTACGACCTTCCTGCTTAAACGCTTTAATTTTCGGTAATGTAAGTTTAGTCATAACAATAAATATAATAAATCCTAAAATTATTTTCGGAACAATAGGAACCTAAGGGACTATAACAACCAACGAGACAAATTTGTGTTTCATTTCATTGTTAGATTTTTCCTATCGTAACTATTAACTATTAACTAATATCAGTCTTCTTTTGCCATACGGATTACTTCGTCGATAGACGTAATTCCGCGCAACACTTTTCGCCAACCGTTTTCGCGGAGCGTCATCATTCCGGTATTCCGTGCGGCTTTCTTAATTTCATGTGATTGCCGTCCTTCGCTTGCCATAATCCGAACATCTTCTGTTGCAATAAGTAATTCGTAAAGAGCAATTCGCCCCGAATAACCGGTATGACGACAGTCCCGACAACCAACCGGACGATAAATATCAATTTTTTCGTCCATTGTTTTTTGATACGGAAAATCATTTGGAATTTCTGACGGAATCGGTTCATACGTTTCCTTACAATGCGGACAAAGCCGCCGTACTAATCGTTGCGCCATAATTCCTTCAACAGTGGTTCCGATCAAAAACGGTTCAATACCCATATCGACCATTCGTGTAAATGCTCCGGCAGCATCGTTGGTATGTAATGTACTGAAAACCAAATGCCCTGTCAATGACGCTTGAATTGCATTTTCCGCTGTTTCCAAGTCACGGATTTCACCAACCAACACCACATCAGGGTCATGCCGTAAAATAGCCCGAAGACTGGCCGCAAACGTTAATCCGACTTTGGTGTGAACCTGAATTTGATTGATTCCGTCCAGTTGATACTCAATCGGGTCTTCTGTTGTAATAATTTTTGTTGCTTCATCCTTAATCTCATTAAGCGCACTATAAAGAGTTGTGGTTTTACCGGAACCGGTAGGACCTGTTACGAGAATAATTCCGTGCGGCTGTTTAATGAGTTTTAGAAATTGTTCATAAATGTCTTCATCCATTCCAATACCGCGAAGAGTGAAATCCATCCGGTCTTTGTCAAGAATACGCATAACAATTCCTTCACCGTGTAACATGGGAATGATCGAAAGCCGTAAATCAATTTCACGACCGGAAACTTTCAATTTGATTCGTCCGTCTTGCGGAATCCGTTTTTCGGCAATATTCAGATGCGACATAATTTTGAGCCGACTGACAATCGCCGACTGAAAACGATTAATTTCCGGCGGCATTGGCTGCGTTTGAAGAACTCCGTCAATTCTGTAACGAACCTTCATACCGGATTCCTGGGCTTCGATATGAATATCGCTTGCCCGCACGTCCACCGCTTCGGTTAAAATTTCGTTGACAAGCCGAACTACGGACGCTTCCTGAGCGAGTTGAGCATCACCGCTTTGATCCCACTCAATTTCGTCAAGCACTTCGACATTGTTTTCGGCAACAACCTGAGCCATAAGACCATCAATTGTTTCCGCTCCAACACCCAGATGTGACTTAATGAGTTTACCGAGTTCCGTCGGCAACGCAACAACCGGAACAACAGGTTGACCGGTTACGGCGGTTACGGCATCGATTGCGTGTAACTCCAACGGGTTCGATGTTGCAACCAAAAGCGAACCGTCATCGTCCACCCCAACCGGAAAAATATTGTAACGATGAACCAGTTTCGCGGAAAAACCGTCAAGAACAGAATGTTCGATCTGACTTTTCGCAAGATCAACAAACCGCAAACGAAGTGTTGCTGCGAGTTCCTGATACGCTTTTTCCTCCGTCCGTACTCCCAACGCTGGAAGAACCGATTGAAGCCGTCCCTCATTGCGTAACGATTCTCGCACAATTTGAAGTTGTGTCGGATTCAAACCGACGGTATCATGAATTTCTGTAAAAATAAGCATCCGATTTTTATCAAAAAAATGTTCAATAGAATAACGATCAACGTGATTTGTTATTCATCTTAAAGTTATCATAAACGTTACGATGAAACGTTCTTTTCAATAATGTTTTGTTCTTGCGGCGTAATACTGTAAAGTTCGTACACCAACGAATCTATTTGTTGTTCCAATGCTGAAATGTCGGCGGCGGGATTTTTTTGTTTCATCGAAAGAATTTTATCAACAAGATTT
>JAITIZ010000607.1 GCA_031279215.1 Planctomycetaceae bacterium | reverse complement strand
GAACAGTATCATTTCACATTACAGAAATAGTAACAAAATAGACAATTACTAATAAATGAGATAAAATAAAAACCAGACAGTTACCTTTTAAAAAGAGGTTCGGAGTCTTAAAAATACGCAGTCTGACGGGTGAATTCTGTAATTCGAACGGTCTAATTCGTATTCTCGTTCAAACATATATCCGAACTCAAAACCCAGTGTAAAACCGGATACGCAACGCCGTTCATATCCGAGTAACAATTTTAGATCATGATAATCAATGGTATCGGAAACATTTTGACCTTCGTAACTCCATGAACTTCCGCTTAATTCAAATGCGGCATATATCCAGTCCGAAGTATCATCGCCAGCCGCCGAACCAAACCAGCGAACTCGTTGCGCAATCCGAATTCGCGGAACAACCAACTCAACACTAATATCTTCGTGTGGAGTCCAAATCAACCCTGCCATCGGAAACCAGTTATAATCGTCCTTGCGATCCAGATAAACCACCCCCAAAATCACCTTCAAACGCGGATTACAATCCCAAACCGATGCAATATGAGCAGGAAATCGTAACGCTTTACTTCCTTTAACCTTAAAATCTCCGCTGTACCGCACCGCAAGTCCCAAATCAAATGTCCATTTGTTACGAACAACCGGTCGAATCCAACGGAAATCAATACCGGTTGTGTACAACGTTTTATTGGTTGCATAACCTTTGATTTTCGGATCAAAAAAAGTTGTTTGAAAAGACGGCGTTATAATTAACGGTGAATCCGGTGTTAGTAACGGCAACGCAAACATTGCCGAAAGATCAAGTTGTGTCATACCAAGACCTTTACGACCGCCGCTGTTGGGTGCCCAAAGCGTGTTGAAATTCACCTTCTGGAACATACCGCTGCGTTTTCCGTTCGGAATGCGGGAAAGATAAAGTTCACCGGCGTTTTGAGGTGATGAAGTGAATATTGAATCGGATATTTCTTCTTCATCCGATAAATTCGGTAACAATGTTCCTGCGGGAAATGTTGTTACGGTTGAAGGGAATGATGATGACGATGACGTTGTTGATGGTAATGCGGACGGTAATGTTGATGGTAAACCCGAATAGATTTGGCTCGGAGCCACGTAAGTTTCTCCGGTAACAGCGTTAGTTCCCAAACCAGGATACGGATTCCTCGTTCCAGACGGCACCGAATCCAACGGAATATACACCGTATCAGAAGCCCCAACCTCGCAGCAAAAATAAAATAAAATAATTAAAACAACAAAACAACGCATATTAAAACAATATGAAAAAATTGTCCGCAAAAATAATTGAAAAGCCGTCTTCCTTACTTTATTTCACACTTCCATTTCCGCTAGAAAATGAATCCTGTTTTTAAGTAAAGAACACTTGGCGGTTCTGCCCATTTATGGTGACGCGAATATAATTCCCGTGCAAAACTACCGCCAAATTCCAGATAACCGCCGATACGTGTTAATGTTTCAAATTCAACTCCGGCACCGATTCGGATGTCGTTGTAATCGGTTTGACCGATTGGGTCAATACTCCAACTTCCGCCGCCATAATCACCTTGAATATAACCCCACCATTCTGCATTACCGCTGTTCCAAAGCCGTTTTGAAATTTTCGGATTGGGGAAAACTAATTTGAGTACCAAATCATCACGCGGATTCCAGATAATACCGCCGGTCGGCATAATTTTATGACGTACCCGATCCAAATAAATTATTCCGACAGAAATTTGAACATTCGGCGAAACATTGAAAATCCCTTCAAGCCGCCCCTGATAACGGAATGAATCTGACGAAACATGTTTGAAATCAGAAAATAAACCGAACCGAAACCAGGCGTTAAGCGCAAAGACTTCATTGAATTGCGGTTGCATTCCGAAGTCAACGAATGCTCCAAAACCGTTTGGCGATAGATGCGGCGGTCCAACCGGTCCTTCCCACCAAACAAGATTGGCTCCCGGCGCAACATAAAAAAATCCCGTCCCCGAACCATCGCTCGGAATAAACCGGCATGGAATACCTAATTGCATTCGAATATCTACTTCGTTCATACCGAATGAATTTGCTTTATTTCCGCCCGGCAAGAAGGTGTAATCGAATCGGGTTGCTTCGCGAAACCGCCGCATAGCAGCGTAAGTTTCCGGTACAAATTGTTCGAAATTACCCGAATAGATTCCTGATTTACCGGAGTAGCCGGAATTACCGTTGTAGGAGGCGGAATCAAAAAGCGGTGAACCGGAAGAAACATGAGGTGTTGTGTAAGGATCAAACGGCTGAAGCGTTAACAATGAACTTGCCGGAACTGCCGGAGGAGTTGTTACAACAGATGAAGCCGACGGTGTTGGAACAGGTGTAATGGGAGCAATTGCTCCGCTTGATGTGTTTTGGGCAATTAAAACCGGACCGTAATTGGTTGGGCTAAAATTAAGAACAATATCATTTTGTGTTACTCCGTAATTAGCGGAACTCTGATTGATAGAACCGTAACCAATAGAACCATAAGAACCGGCTCCGCTATTGAAAAGTTGTGCGCCGCCATACTGCGCCCTACCTGAACCGGTAAGGAACAAAAAGGATACTGCAATAAAAAAAATAAATATTGAATTGGGTTTTAATTTCATTGACTGTTATACGCACATTCTATTCGGAAATTATGTTACGTTTTCGGCTTGTTTCAATTCAATCTGATTCAACTATACTTTGAACGATAACAAATTGGTCTTTTGTAGGAACGCAAGCGTCTTGCCCGCAATAACCGTAGTTCTATGCAAACGAGACGTCTGCGTTCCTAAAACAACCAATTGATAACAAATCAGAGTATAGATTCGATCCGAACTTTTGTAATAAGGGAATTACAATATTTTTCAATTTAAGTCAAGATGAATTCTTGCGGATTTTCGATAAAGGTTCAAAATCAAGAACTAATTCAACCGCCCATTTTACCCCAAACCACACAACTTACGCAAATTTACCCAGATTTACACAGATAAAAATAGTAATTATTCAGTATCGTTTTTTATTTTTCCTTCTTAACCCCGCTAGGGGTGTGAAGTGCATAACCGTTTGATAGTGGAGAGTTGATAGTTGATAGTGGATAGTGTCGCAAGCGGATTACTACCAAAACGGTAATCATTCCGCATGCGACACTATCCACTATCCACTATCAACTCTCCACTACAGTATGTTGGGCTTGATTTCAAAGACGAAACCATACGTAGGGCGTTGCCCTACGCTATTGCTGATTGCCCCTACGGGGCGAATTGGTACACAATTTTTTGACTCGAAAACAAAAATTCCACTGATAGATTACAAATGGTAACTTCTAAAAACTAATATATTAG
>JAITIZ010000591.1 GCA_031279215.1 Planctomycetaceae bacterium | reverse complement strand
AAAGCCCTGTAAGGGCGGCAGCAATAGTGTTGTTTTTGTTTTGAAAATGATTATCATCGTTAGGCTTTCGCCCTTTCAGTGCTTTATTTTCAAGAGGAAAACCATACGTAGGGCGTTGCCCTACGCTAATGCCGGCTGCCCCGTTGGGGCGAAATGTTACGAAATATTTTAACCGATATGAAGGAATAAACGGTAACATATTTCAACAAAAAATAAATGAAAAAATTTATTTATCGTTTTTATCTAAAAAATTAAAAAAAATAAAAAACGAATTTTAAAGTGTAATTGGTATTACCTTGTTTTGCGGGAGGCGTGAACGGTTACATTATTTATTCATCCCGATGAATTTCTGCGGCTTTTCGTTTGATGGCTGCCAGGTCGAGTTTGCCGGTTCCCAACACGGGAATCGAATCGACTTTCAGGAAACCGTCAAGATGCGGAATCCAAAGATGCGGTAAACCATTCGCAATCATTTGTTCGATAATCCCGTGCGGAGTCAACGGCAATTCCTTGTGTAACACAATAATCTGTTCGCCCCGTGTCGGATGCGGTAACGCTGTTACCGCAATAAACGGTTCTGCGGACTCGTCTGTTTGTTCCGGTTGACCGAGTGTTTTGGTAACAATTTTCTGAATTTCTTCTTCAATCAGGATATGCGGAATCATTTCACCGGCAATTTTGGAAATGCGTGTCTGGCGTCCTGTAATCCAAAGGAAACCGTCTTCATCCATCTTGCCGACATCACCGGTAATATACCAACCGTTTTTGAGAACTTCCGCGGTTAATTCCGGTTGTTTGTAATATCCTTTCATAACAATAGGACCTTTGACAACAATCATTCCGATTTCATTCGGCGGTAAATCCGCTCCGGTTTCCCAATCAATCACTTTAACCGCAACATTAATAATTGCCCGACCAATCGACCCGTCTTTCCGGTAAGTATGAAAATGATCGAACACCCGACTTTCCGGTACATTTGTTGTCGGTAACGGCGATAATTCTGTTGCACCGAATCCTTCACTCGGTCGAACTCCGTATTTTTTCTCCCAATCATCGATCAGATCAATCGGTAATTTTTCCGCACCGCACATCACCGTGTGAACATGTTCAAAATCCTTTTTATCACATCGGCGCATAAAGTTACGTAAAAAAGTCGGTGTTGAGGCAAGAAATGTTACCGGATATTTTCGCGCCATTTCGCCGATCTTTTTCGGCTCCAACGGGCTAAAATGAAAAACGCCTGCACCGCCGCAAAAAATCGGTAACCAAAAATTGCCCATAAATCCAAACGCATGGAAAAACGGCAAAAATCCCAATACGACATCTTTTTTGTTCAGACCCATTGCTCCAACAAATCCGCGTCCCACTTCCGCAAGATTATTGTTCGTCAACATCACCCCTTTAGGACGCCCCGTTGATCCCGATGTGTAAATTATTGTTGTCAATTCGTCGTTCAAACCTTTTTTCCGAAGACCAAGAACCCATTCAAGAATCCGACGCGGTAAAATTGTTGCGTTGCCAAGACTGCCTATTTTCATCAAAAGAGAGACTTTGGGAATCAGGTCTTCCGAACAAATGACCTTGGCGTCCAGTTTCAAATCCAATCTCAAATCCGCATACCGATCCAAAACTTTCCGGCTTGTCAAAACATGTTTGATACCGGCTTGTTTGATACAGTAATTGATTCCTTCCACGCCAAACGTGAAATTCAAATCAACCGGAACGCGGCGGTCTAAGGTCAGAGCCGCATTCAGAACACAACCGCCCACCGACATTGGAGCCAACACCCCGACATGCGGTTCTTCGTCATGCGAACCAAGAACATACTTTTTCAGTAATCGCCGTGAAATTAACACCGCCGCCAAAAATTTGTAACCGCTCAACTGCATTCCGGTTGAATCCGCAAACAGAAGTTTCCAACCGCGTTGACGGCAAGTTTTGATGAGTGTTCGTGCCGGAATCGGTAACAATTTCGTGTTGTGTTCCCGATAAGTATCAACCCCAAGTTCCTGAACCGCACGCTGAACTTGTTGCGGATATTGGGGATTGTAAATCGGTTTTCCAAACGCAATGATCACATCGTTCAACAAACGGCGAGGCAACAAGGTGATTTTTTTATCGCCGTATTTGTAACCAAACATACTGTCGTGAAGACCGCCGATATGACACGGAATAATCGGAACATTTTCCGTTCCCTTCAAAATGGACATAAAACCGGGTTCAAACGCTTTCATCTGACCGTTTCGTGTGATACCGCCTTCGGCGAAAATCCCGACCACGTCACCGTTTTTCAATGCTTCACGGGCGATTTTCAACGCTTGAACAATACGTTTGGGATTACCGGGCAAAAGTTTAATCAATCCGGTTTCACGGACACAACCTTCGAAAAATTTCGGAACCATCGGTTCAAAAGCAAGAAATCGGGTATTTCGCGGACAGGCGGCGTATAAAATCAATCCGTCCAACAAACTGACGTGATTTGAAACCAACAACGCTCCGCCTTCTTGGGGAATATTTTCAAGACCGACAAATTTGGGACGATAAACAACATGCAACAAAATTCGCAACGAAAAAATAATGAACGGACCGTTGAACCAATACGCCAAAGCAATACTTACGGCAATTGTGAATAAACCGGTTGTGATCCAGATGAGCAGACTAGGATGACTGAAAAATATTTCAAAAACTTTTGCTCCGGCAAGACCAAGTCCGATAAACAAAAACATGGCGGAAAACGTCATAAAATTGTAGGCGGCGATCATGCGTCCTCGTTGAGTGGTTGGACTTTTTTCTTGGATATAAGCCGCCAACGGAATATCGTACAACCCTGCCCAAAGACCGGTCATCAACATCATTATGGCGGCAAAAAGATAGGGCAATGATAATGGAGTTCCGAAACCGGCTTTAACTTCGGCGGTATAACCAGGAGTGAAGCCGAGAATCAAGATGAACAGTCCCATTCCGAAGGCACCGATGGGAACGAGTCCCAATTCAATCCGTTTACCGGAAAGCCAACCGCAAAACACTGCGCCAATTCCAATACCAATGGTCAACACGGCGGCGAGCACAGTAACATGTTGTTGTTGAACCATTAGAAATTCGGTGGCGAATTTATCGATATTATTTTGGGCAAGAGCCGCAAGTCCCCAGAAAAATGCGCTGGCGATAGAAACCCAAAACAATTTGTGATGTGAAAACAAGGCGGCGAGATCGCGTCCGGTTTGTAGAAACGGATTGAGTGGAAATTTTGCATTAGGATCAACCGCTTTCATTTTAGGAATGAAAAAACTGGCGAGCAGTCCGATGGCGGCTGTTCCGAGGAGAACAAGAGCGGTAATCCAAACATGGACACCGCCGGGAATACCGGTGGGGAGATTATTTTCATAAATGGTTGTCCAGAAAAAAACGTAACCGCCGAGAATCTGACCGGAAACGCAGGCAAGCATTGTGAGCATGGAAACGACTCCATTAGCGGCGGAAATACTGGTTTCTGGGACGAGATCGGGAATGGTTCCATATTTTGACGGACTGAAAAAAGCGGCTTGTGAACCGAGCAGGAACATAATACCGAGTAAAACGATGATTTTGAACGGCATTCCATCGCCGGTGCTGACGGCTTCGGTGGTGGGACCGAGACAGATCACACCGATTGCGGCGGCAAGCAGCAGCATTTCGACTAATTTACACCAAATCACTGCGTTCCGACGGCTGAACCGGTCGGTAACATAACCGGCGATGGAAGTCCAGATCAAAAACGGAAGAATCAAAAACGCACCGCCGAGAAATCGGATGAGATCGCCGTTGGCGTATTCTTTGCCGATAGGTACGAGGAGCCAACGAAAGGCATTATCGTTAAAGGCAACGGTGAATTGAGTAATGAGTAGAGCGATAAATCCTTTATTCCAAAGCGATTGCGGCTTTTCAGAGTTCATGAGAAGTGGGTAAATAAAATTGTTAATCGAAAACGTTGCCGATATTGAAATGCTTTACCGATGATGATAACCGGTTGAAACACCCATGAGGTACACATTAAGGCAAAAATTATAAAGCAAGAACGAACAACATGGAACAGGGAGACCAAAACATAAAAAAATTCGATAAAAAAGAAGTTGGTTTTCAAATTCATAACCCAAAAAAATTGAAAAATAAAAATTTCATAATATATCAGTGGAATAATTTTTTTGGTATGTAATTTCCGCCCAAGAACAGGAAAAAAAATTTGGAGGG
>JAITIZ010000582.1 GCA_031279215.1 Planctomycetaceae bacterium | reverse complement strand
TCCGTATTTTCTGAAGTATAATTATTACCGGTGTAATTTATGACGATTCAGACAAATCAGAAAGGGCTATAACTATGACATATTCTTTTTTTCGAATATTGACTGTTTGTGTTTTCGTGTTGGTGTTATCGGTTTGTGTTTCGGCACAAAACATTGGTAATATCGGCAATCTCGCTGGTATTGGCAGCGAAAATATTGGAAATACCGGCGGCAGCGGGAATACCGGAAATCTTGGAAGCATCGGAAGTTCTGGAAACAGTAATAGCAGCAGCAGCAGCAACAGTAGCGGTAGCAGCAACAGCAGTAGTAGCGGCAGCAGTAGCGGTTCTACAAGTTCGGATTTGGGTTCAACAATTGAGACTCCGGCATTTCAAGGTTTTCAGGACACCACATCACAGACATTTATTGGTCGTGATAGTTCTGTTCCGTTTATTGGGCGAGAAGAAGCATTCAGTGATCGGCAGACGTCAACTAACAATAAAAGAACCACAACAACAGCAACCTCTTCCACTCGCCGAACAACATCGTCCCGTACATCAAGCCGGTCAATGACTTCACGGTCTGCATCAGGACAAAATTCATCAAGTAGCGGACGAACAGTTCGAGCGGTAACACAAGCCGAAGTTGCCTTTTCGCCGATGGAAGTTAATCACCGGACAACAGAATTTCAAACACGAATAACCCGATTACCCAATCTTCATATACTTCCCGAACAAATCAGTGTAAAACAGGAAAGTACACCACAGGGAAATATTGCAACTTTGACCGGAACCGTTTCTTCAGAACGGGAACGGAAAATTATGAAACAACTTCTCCTTCTTGAACCGGGGATCGATAAAGTCGAAAATAAACTCATTATCAACGGAAATTGAAAACTACTGTTGAAAACTACTGTTGAAAATTACCAAATTAAAAAAGATCTTTTTATTACAGGATACAGTTAGTAATATTGTAATATATCAGTGGAATTTTTATTTTGTGCTCACTCTCATGATCTTTTTCCTACGCCTTGAAAGGGCAATCTATTTAGTGGAGAGTTGATAGTTGATAGTGGAAAGTGTCGCATGCGGAATTTAGCCGGAATGGTTATAAATCCTCTTGCGGCACTATCAACTATTAACTACTATACCGCCCTTTCAGGACGAAGACCTTTTTAAACTCAAATAAAAATTCCACTGATATATTACAAATTTTTAAGTATTGAGGGAGTCACCGACTTGAAGAAGTTAAGATTTAATGTAAATTATAAAGGAATTTTTTAAAAAACCTCGTATTTCATTTAATCAAATTTGTTATGTTCCTTAATTTTTTAAGGACAAGATTTTTTACGAGGTTATTTTTAGAAGTAACCCCTAAAAAATTTGGGATTGGTTCCTCCCTCAGTTTTATCCACACACACACCCTATAGTTACGATTATGACAGAAACAAAGAAAACAACAATTTTTTTAATTCTTGCCGTTATTCTTTTGGTAATGGCTGTATTTACTCGACCTTTTGTGCCTGAAATCAAAATGGAAGAGATGATTGGTAAACCGCTCTTTCCAAAATTCACAGATCCGCTTGTTGTTAAAACGCTTGAAATCGTTAAACAAAACGCAACCGGAGATACAGAAAATTTTCGAGTTACGGAAATTGGCGGTATTTGGTCAATCCCTTCTCATGATAATTACCCCGCCGATGCCAAAGATCAAATGGGTAAAGTTGCCGAAGCTCTAGTTGATCTGAAAGTATTGGATGTCGTTACTTCACAAACGGAAGAAAATGATGTTACCGCTCTCCACACAATGTATGGCGTTATTGACCCCAATTCCGAAAGTGCAACTCTGGGGGAAGGTGTTGGTATTAAGGTTACGCTGAGTGGTTCCGGTGATGAAAAGTTTGTGGATCTGATTGTCGGTAAAGAAGCCGATTCAAAAGAAAAGAAAAGCCCAGACGATCCCGCCGAACCAACAAAATTACGTTATGTTCGTATCGCCGATCAGGTTCCAATTTATATTGTTGAAATCGATCCCAGCCGTTTCACTACAAATTTCGATCAGTGGATCGAAAAGAATTTACTCGATATTAGTTCTTTCGATATAAAAGAGATTTTCGTTGATGAATATTCGTACAAAACCGAATTGGAAATGAGTCAACTTGCTCCTCGTGAAGTCATTGTTCCAACATTTATTGGCGATATGACATTGGGTTACGATAGTTCTGCTTCCGGACCGGAAAAATGGACATTGAAGCAATGGATGGGATTTCGCGGCACACAATATGAATATTACGAAAGAAAAATGAAACCGGAAGAGGAGTTGAACACGGAAACATTGGACGGAATGATTTCCGCTTTGAACGATCTGAAAATTGTTAGTGTTACCAAAAAACCGTCTGTACTGGCTGCGGCATTGCGTGAAGGCAAACCGTTTTCCGAACAACTCGCTTCTCCCGATCCTTCACTTCAAAAATCAGGATTTTGTCTTGTCAAATTGCCTGATCTTAAACGCGGAACCGGAGAACGAATTCAACTTCTTTCCAATAAAGGTGATATTCAAATTCGGATGAAAGATGGTATTCGTTACAATCTTCGGTTTGGCGATTTGACCGGAACCGAATCGGAAATCTCCGGCAATACCGACAACAAAACAGAATCCCCCGGTAACACACAACCTACAATGGGTGTCAATCGTTATATTTTTGTAACAGCGGAATTTGATGCTTCGATGATTCCTGAGCCGGAGATTAAACCTGTTCCTGAAGTTCCAGACGGGTTGGATTCGGAACAGACCGAAACCGCAAACAAAGAAAAAGAACAAATCGAAAAATCAAACCAACGTGAACAAGAACGCTACAATAAAGCTCTTGAAGAAGGTAAAACACGTACCGAAAAACTTACAAATCGTTTTGCTGATTGGTATTATGTTATTTCGGAGGATGTGTATAAAAAAATCCATTTAACACAAATAAATGTGTTCCGTGAAAAGAAAAACGAAACAGAAGACAAAAATGAACATCACGATCATGAACATGGAGAACATCATGAACATGATCATGGAGAGCATCATGTTCATGATCATGGAGAACATCATGATCATAAACATGATATAACAAATACGAAACTTCCCAATTTACCGGGGACAGATGGTCTTATTAATATTCCGGGTTTGAGCGAAAAATCGGCAGAGGAAACGAAAACAGAAGAGCCTAAACCGGTTGAAGAAACAAAAACAGAAGAGCCTAAACCGGTTGAAGAAACGAAAACGGAAGAGCCTAAACCGGTTGAAGAAACGAAAACAGAAGAGCTAAAACCGGTTGAAGAAACGAAAAAAGAAGAATAGTAATTATTCCGTAGAATATTTATTTGTAATATATCAGCGGAATTTTTGTTTTGTGATCACTCTCACGAGGTAAACCCCGTCGTTAACGAAACGGCGAGGCTTGCTCAGCCGTGATCTTTTTCCTACGCCCTGAAATTTAGTTGGTAGTGAAGAGTGGATCGTTGATAGTGTCGCATGCGGAATTATTGCCGTTTAGGTAGTAATCCGTTTGCAACACTCTCCACAATCAACTTTCCGTTATCAACTAATGATGTTGCTCTTTCAGGGAGAATACCTTTTAAACTCAAACAACAATATCCTTCTTGTATTCATCATTTTACGTTTAATCAATTCTGTACATTCCGTATATTCTATGTGTTCTGTGTTTAAAAAATGAAAAAATCTTATAATATTTAACATTGCGATTTATTTTGTGAACGGAAATAATTTTTTTAATTTACCGGTAGAACGATGTGATCCGAAAACTGCTGGGTATTTAATTTTGCCGATTCCTTATGAGGGAACGGTTTGTTTTTTGAGTGGAACGATTAAGGGACCGGAGGCGATTTTAGCGGTTTCGGATCAGATGGAGCATTTTGACGAGGAATTGCTGATTGATTTTACTCAACATGGTATTGCGGCATTACCGCCAATTCCGCCTGCCGACACGCCGGAAGAAGAATTTGAACGGATTTATTCAACAGTTAAACAATATAATTTTTTCCATTCCGGTCGATTTCCAATTATTTTAGGCGGAGAGCATAGTGTTACACCGCCTATTGTTCGGGCGGCGGCGGAGAGTTATGAGAATTTGAGTGTTTTACAATTTGATGCTCATGCTGATCTTCGAGATTCATACACCGGCAGCCGATATTCTCATGCTTCGGCAATGCGTCGTGTTCTTGATTGGACGCCCCATCTTGTCCAAGTGGGAATTCGAAGTTTCAGCGAAGAGGAATATCGGGATTGTCCCGAACAGATTTCCCGTATCTTGACGGCGAAAATGATTACTGAAAATATTCATGAGAGTTTAGACCGAATTTTTTGCGGATTGACGGAACATGTTTATATTACGTTTGATATAGACGTATTCGATCCGTCATTGGCACCCGGAACAGGAACTCCCGAACCGGGCGGCTTGAATTGGCAACAGATAACCTATCTCTTACGGAAAATTTGTACAACAAAAAAAATTGTTGGAGCCGATCTGGTTGAAACAATCCCATTGGGAGGGCAAAATATAATTACGGAATTTCTTGCAGCAAGACTTGTTGCGAAAATAATCACCTACACCTTTTGACGTAATTATTTTGTGCCGTCCCGTTTTTAATGTTTCAATTTCGTATCTATTCAGTATTTTTGATGATTTAATTTGGGCAAGAAATCGATAAATGTTTATCTGATTGCCCCTTGAAATGATTCGGCAACTAATTATAATAAGACACTTGATTTCTGGAAGTTCCTTAATTTCAATTTCTTTGATAAATTGTCAATACAAATGATTGTTTAGTACAAAATGATTGTTAGTACAAATGGAACAACCGCAAAATAAATTTGTTTGCGGATTCATCCGAAATATTTTATTTTGCTATTGAGACGGATTCCGCCTAAAATATAAAAGAGTCAGTCCATTAACCCCCAACACATCGGGTTCAACCCCTAAGTTCACCCCTAACCCAACCAACCTTAACAAACGAGACCTACAATGATTGATACAGTTAAAACCTTAACTCTTAACGGTGTTCTTGTTCCTATTAACGAGGAACGTAATTTATTGGAACTTGCCCGGAAAGTTGGAACAGATATTCCGACCTTTTGTTATCATTCTGAATTGAGTATTTACGGAGCGTGTCGTCTTTGCCTTGTTGATGTCAAGGGTCTTGGGATTGTGGCGTCTTGTTCTACTACACCCCAGGAAGGGATGGTTGTTCAGACTCACACCGAAGAACTACGTCAGATGCGTAAAGTCGCTTTGGAACTCATTCTGGCAAATCACGATCAAAATTGTACTCTTTGCCCCAAAAATACGAATTGCAAACTCCAATCGTTGACCCGCCAACTCGGTGTCAACACCGTTCGATTCAAACGAACTTTTGTAGAACGTCCTGTTGACCGGTCAAGTTTATCACTTGTCCGTGATCCCAATAAATGTATTCTTTGCGGTGATTGTGTTAGGGCGTGTAATGAAATTCAAGGTGTTGGTGCGATTGGTTTTGCCGGTCGGGGAGCAAAATCAACAGTGGTTCCTCCGTTCAACAAGGACCTTGCGGATATTGAATGTGTCAACTGTGGACTTTGTGCAACTGTTTGTCCGGTTGGGGCGTTGACGGTTCGGGACGATGTTAATATTGTTTGGAAAGCGATTAACGATCCGAAGAAAAAAGTGGTTGTTCAAATTGCGCCGGCGGTTCGTGTGGCGATTGGCGAAGCGTTTGGCGGAATCCCTGGTTCCATTGAATTGGGGCGTATTGTTGCTGCTCTCCGAGCCATTGGATTTGATCAAGTTTATGACACAAGTTTTGCCGCCGATCAAACCATTTTCGAAGAAGCGACCGAATTTATTGAACGAAAAACCAAAGGCGAAAAACTGCCGCAATTTACGTCGTGTTGTCCGGCGTGGGTTAAATATGCTGAGCAATTTTTGCCTGATTTTCTTCCCAATCTTTCGAGTTGCCGTTCACCCCAACAAATGTTTGGTCCTACAGCCAAACTGATTTTGCCGGAACAACTTGGTGTTGCCAAAGAGGATTTAATTGTTGTAGCGATTATGCCGTGTACTGCCAAGAAGTTTGAATGTAAACAATCCAAGTTTATCAAAAACGATATTCCTGATGTTGATCATGTTCTGACGACGCAGGAATTGGTTCGTATGATTGAAGAAGCGGGGCTTCGGTTTAACGAATTACAACCGCAATCGCTTGACCCGCCGTTTAATTTCAAAACCGGCGGCGGTGTTATTTTTGGGACAACTGGTGGTGTGATGGAAGCGGCGTTGCGATTTGCTGTGGAAAAATTGAAGGGTGTCAAGTTGGACACATTTGAATTTACCGAAGTGCGCGGCGACAAAGCGATTCGGGAAGCGGAATTTAATATTGACGGGATTAAGATTCGGGTTTGTGTGGTTTACGGTCTTGCCAATGCGAGAAAGGTTGCGGAAATGATTCGGCATGGTGAAAAAAAGTATGATTTTGTTGAAGTGATGGCATGTCCGCTAGGTTGTGTTGGTGGAGCCGGACAACCGGTTACCAATGATTGGGAAGTCCGGCATAGTCGTTCAGAAGGTCTTTACAAAGCCGATAAAATGTTGCAACTCCATAAACCGCAGGACAATCATGTTTTGCTGGAGTGTTACGACAAATATTTTGAAGGCGGTATTGGCGGACACACGGCTCATGAACTGTTACACACTACTTACCGAAACCGCCGTAGAATTTACGGGTTAACGCTTCCGGTTTTGGACGAAGCCGGAACAACTCCTGAAGTTCGGGTTTCGGTTTGTGTGGGAACGAGTTGTTTTATTCGGGGCAGTCAAACTGTTTTAAAGAAAATCGCCGATTATGTTCAAGATCGGGCTTTGGGACATTTAGTCCGTATTGAAGCAACTTTCTGTACTGAAAATTGTGATCGAGGTCCCACTGTTACGGTTGGCGAAACGATGATTTTCAAAGCAACTCCAGAAATGGCAATCGCCGAATTAACAAGTCAACTGGCAACTGTTAAAGAAATTGTGTAATAGATTCAATCCTGTTATGAATTGGTTGTTTTTATATTTCCATCACGTTTTCGGAAGCTAGGCAACCCTTCTGCGAAAGGGTGTGTTTGTCCATCAAATTTAAAATGGAATAAATCATATTATTCGTCATTTCACAATTTTTGCTGTGTTTTATATCCTTTACGTTTGAATGTTTGAAACTGCTTCGCTCTCTGCGTTCCTAACAGTGTATTGTCACGGATTAGTGTTGACATAATATTTGCTCCATTTTATATTTTGTGGCTGATAGGCAATAACAAATACTACAGGATAACGATTTAGATTAATTTAGTAATACACGCGTTTACATGTATTAACCTTTCCAACCATTACGTCGAGCATTTTCTTCACAGTCAGACTTGTTCTTGTAACCTTCAGTTGATGCACCGACAATTTTACCGTTCGATGCAGTACGGTGCCAACGCCATTCACCAGCTTTATCTTTATAAAATTCCCATTTATCGTCCATAATAAACATCCTTTCTGCTACGCTGTAATATTTGTTATTATCTACCACCCTATTTCATATTTTATGTATTGTACCCGCAGAAATAAAAAAATCATCGACAGTGCTATTGGATAAATAAGTTATGAAATATCTCAGCGCAAAACAGTATTTAGGTTTTCATTTTGAAGCGTTATAATGCGCTCCGTGTTGAGCATCACCGAAATTAAAATCATAGCGAAAAATAGAAGTGTTTTTAAGAGATTGTGGAGATTTTCTATTTGTTTGGTGGTAAAATAGATAAATTGATATTTGTCAATTTATGAATAGCATCACCTATTAAATCTCTTGGTTTCCTATGAGTACGATTTTGCTAGAACCCGATATTATTCTTGACCCGCCCGAAGTTCCTGAAATTCCATTGCGAAAAATTGGACGGATTACACACTCCTTACAATTCGTGCTATTCGCGGTTTGACTAACGAACAAACGGCAAAACGGTTTCAAGTTACCGTACAAACAATAATCAATTGGTTTCGGGGAGTTGAAAAAGGCGAATCAACCGTTCAAATGCCGGAAAAAGCAAACCGTTATCCTGATTTTGTACGTTATATCGTGCAACAATTAAAATCATATTGCCCGATGTTGGGGCGTTTCAAAATTGCCGAAATACTTTGCCGTGC
>JAITIZ010000570.1 GCA_031279215.1 Planctomycetaceae bacterium | reverse complement strand
AAATTTGTGTACTGAACAGTATAAAAACGATTTTATACTGAATCATGAAATTAGGCAAATTTTTTTTCAAATCATTTTTATCATATATTTTAATTAATTATAAAAGTTGTCTCTTTTTAAATAATTTAAGGTTTTATCAATCTTTTGTTATTTTTGTTGTAAATATTTCACAACATCGTGGAGTTTTTTTCCGGCTTTTTTTATGGATTGTTTTATTTCATTGTAGGTCAAACGCAATACCCGGTAATCCGATATCATGAGCAAATAGTCACGGTGCCGGTCAGCTTCAAAGGCCATAATTTTTCTATGATAGCGGAAGCTGTCAACTTCTACAATCAACTTTCCTTTTTCCCAGAGAAGGTCAGCGATAATTTTTGTTCCGTCTTTGGTTGTGAGAGGGGTGTTGAAGGTGAAAAGGTCTTTCAAAACAGGGTCGTTTTTGATGTATTTATATAGCGCGAGTTCGCCTGGGCTATCAGGATGGGGGGCGCCAATGATGTCTGGAAAAGGTTTTACATTTAGTTTTTTTGACTTTTTCTTGATTTTTTCTTTTGGAAGATTTTGAATCTTTTCATCTCTAGAAAGATTCTGCGATTTTCTCGCCTTTTTGGAGACGGTGTTGTTTTCAGATTCTTCCAATGTGCCTTTTACTGATTTTGAATTTTGGCTTTTTTTAGTGCCAGTGGGCAATTCTAAAGGGGACATTGTTAATCTGTTGTACATGATTGAAATCAGATCTGGATGATTTTTGAGAATGTCCGGTATGTATACTTTAATTCTTAATGAGCTGTGTACAAGAAACCACAACACGGCCTTGGCAAATCCATTATAGTTTTTTTTAACATCAAGCTGTTTACTACTTATGTAGATTTTTATTGTTTTATAGCGTTTACCAAGTATTAGTTCCAATTGAGTTAAATGGATCTCATCGGAGAAATCATTTGTCAGCTTAATTGGTTCTCCTTGAAGTTTATAGTTTTTCATATTTTTGAACCAGAACTGATTTATTTGTGGGTGAGTGTCTATGTATTGTTGAAGTTTTTGGGTTTGTTCTATCGGAGGGATGTCTGGCATTGTTTTAAGGTTTTGCTTTCCGATAGAAACACCATACCACTTAGGATAAAGCTTGTTGGCGTAATTTCTCATTGCTTGCAACAAATTATGAATTGTGCCTTTTGCTGAAATGTCATCTATCCTGGCAATCAATATTGTATCATCCTCGTTATTCATCATCATTTCAGGCATCCATTTGTGAAATGGATAAATAATGCTTGTAACGATTCGTCTTTTTTGTTTCATTGGAATTCCTTTAATTTAGACTAAAAACTTTAAGCATCCTTTTGTCGTATTATTTTATGATGATAAGGATTTTGGGACTGAAAAAGAAGAAGATATTATTAATTGTCAATGATTTTACTGTTGGAATACTCATCTAGGAGCTTCTTTAATTTAATCATATAGCTTTTATCCACATTATTCTCGTTAATATAAAGTACCATTGATTTGATCTTCTTGCATGCCAAATGAACCGATTCCCTTATCTCTTCCACTGTTAAACGCAGAACCCTATATCCAGATATCTGCAGCAGGTAGTCTCTGTGACGATCCGATCTAAATGTTTTATCTTTTTTCCCGTGATTAGTGTACCCATCCACTTCAACCACCAGTTTGCCTTCTTTCCAAAAGAGATCCACCAACATGTCGCTTCCATCTATAGTTGTGATGACTGTGTTGAATGTAAAAAGATCTTTTAAAACCTCATAGTTTTTGAGGTTTTTGAAAAGTAAAATCTCGCCATCGCTTGTAGGATTTGGCTTTCCCTCCAGAACCTGGCTACTGTTTTCAGCTTTGCTACTTTTTGTTTTATTATTGTTCTTAATAATTTTCTCGTCATTATTTATGTTTTTCTGATCGGTATTTATGATTTTCTGATCGGTATTTATGAATTTTTCTTCTAAATTTAAATTTTTTTCGTCATTATTTATATTTTTTGGTGTGGTACTTATGTTTTTCTCATCGGTATTTGTATTTTTATTGTGATTATTTATATTTTTATCGTGATTGTTTGTATTGTTTACATCGTTATTAATTCTATTCTCATTGTTATTTGTACTTTTTTTATCACTGTCTATATTTTTTTCCTTAGTTTTATAAACAATAGCTTTGTTTTTTTTGACTAATAACTCATAGGGGTCGAAGAATATGGGAGTTAGGTCCGGACAATTTTTTAGTGAGTCCGGGACGTAGATCTCGATATTAAGAGAGCTGTATAGTGAAATCCACAAAACGGCTTTCGTTATTGTCCATAAAGCGATTTCTGGTTTCAAGCTGTTTTTTAGATATATTTTTAGTGTATGATACCGTTTGCCAATAAGAAGTTCCAGCTGGTTAAGTTGAAGCGACCTTGAGAATTTATTAAGTATATCACTTGGATATTTAATATATCTACACTCTTGAAAAACTTTGTAGCATTCTGGATTTATTTTGTGTTCGTTTAATACGTACTCATCCAGCTAGGTAAAGTGTGTGGTCTTTTCTTTATTTTTTTCTTGGATTGATATGTCTTTAGGGTTAATTTTAAGATCGTACCAGTTTGGATAAATTTTTTTAGCTTTATCTATCAAAGCTATTATGTATGATTTAATGATATCATTAATTGCGATGCTTTTTATATGAACTTCAATATAGTTGTCAAGAGCTGACTTTTTTAGCTCCCAGGGAACTTTTTCTTTGTCTGAATAAAATATGCTTTTAAGATTAGTTTTCATCAAATTCATGCTATCAACTTCAAGATTGTTATTGCGTAT